>CAMNSB010000016.1 GCA_946554325.1 uncultured Mycoplasmatota bacterium | reverse complement strand
ATATGATTATAAAACTTAATGCACAACAATTGTGCACTTCTTTTTTTAAAATACACTGAAAAAACATCCCAAAATTTTTCTCTATTAAAAATTGCTATTTTCTTATTGTTTTGGTATAATTACTACATGGTGATATTGGAGTGAAATTATGAAAAAAATAAAAGCAATATTAACAATTTTTTTAGTCGCAATAGTACTATTTTTGGCACCAAAAGATACAAAAGCATATAATAGTGCTCCTGCCTTTAAATGTTTTTATGAAACAAAGACAGAATCATCAAATTCCAAAAAAAATACAATCAAAAATATCAAATTAATATATGTAGGTAGAGAAATAGAAGCAGCTAAGATAGAGTATTCTAAAAGTTCTACAAATCCAACACAAAAAGCTCAAAATAATGTAAAAAAGTGGTTAGGAAATGATATTTATAATCAATTAAATAATCAAACTTCTTGTGTATCAAGCTTTAATAAAAGTGGCAAAACATATAAATTAACAAAGTCAGAAAATTTAGGAATTGTAACAGATAAAGATTGTACATATAAAAGAAAGGACAAAAAAGAAAAATCGGATTTGAAAGTTCATTTTTATCGTACTAAATATTGGAAAAGTTATTTAAAAATAGCTGGAGAGAAAAAGATAATGACTAGTTTTTGGTGGAGTAAAAACGGATTTTTATACGATGGCTTAGCACAACAAAATGAAAAGACTTCTCCTTCAGGTAAAATAAAATATAAAGGAGCATATGATTCCATTCACAATTATATAGAAAACTATTCATCTAAACCAGAAAGTTGTCCACCTAAAATCTTTTATAACCCAGACAATAAAAAATGGTATGCTGCTACCGATACGATTTTGGATTCACAAATTCAAGAGTCTACTAACTATCTGGAAGGAGATGATGAAAGTTATCTAGTTTTTAAGTTGAATAAAGAAAAAAAATGTGAGGAAGATTTAAACGATTTAAAAACGAAATTGTCGATTGCTAAAACAACAGTAGGAACATTGGAGCAGGCAGTAAAGAGTAACAACACATGGGATGAACAAGCAGTAAATACTCATATTACACAATTTGAAACTTTAGCAAAACAAATGCAAACTGTTAATGATTATATGAGTGGTTGTGAAGATAAAAGTAGCTATAAAAATCTAAAAGATGATATGGAAATAATTTCCAATAAAATATCAGAAATTAGAGTAAAATTAAAAGAAAAAATTAATACTAGTAGCATGGATGAAGATAAAAAAGCAGATTTTTTGAAAAAAATAGATAATAATTATAAGAAATTAACAAAATTAGGTAGTATGAGTTTATCTATGTATAATAATGAACAAGGTTGTGGAACGATATTTGGTGATCCAGCGGATAAAAAGTCAGTAGCTTACTTAATTCAAACACTATTAAACTATATAAAAGTTCTAGCTCCTATCCTAGTAGTAATTCTAAGTAGTATGGACTTTATAAAAGTCATATGGACTTCAGATGATGAAAGCATGAAAAAAGCACAACAAAAATTAGGAAAACGACTAGTAGCAGCAGTTCTTCTATTCTTATTACCAACTCTAATTGGATTAATGTTTAATCTAATTAATGATTCCATCATAGATCCAACATGTAAAATTAAATAAAAAGATAAAAGGAGGTGAGTCTTATGTCACAAACAGACAATGATAAAGCGAATTGGTTTGGGATCCAAATTAGAAAACTTTTCTCTTTACTAGATAAAGCAGTTTATTCGCTTTTAATTATTATTTATCAAATCTTCTTTAATGTAGCATCGGCAACCATTTTACAAGGAGATACACTAAAAACATTTTTTGGGCGTATTCAAATTATATTAGGAATTTTTGTTCTATTTAAACTAGCCATTAATCTATTGAATGTAATTGTAAACCCAGATCAATTAGGAAATGATAAAAGTGGTCAAGGATTCACGCAAGTAGTAGTAAGAGTAGTTATTTCTCTTGTTATGCTAGTAGCAGTGATGCCCCTAAATATTCCAAATGCAGACCCTGATACCTATGAGGCTCACTTAAATGCAAATGGGTTGCTCTTTGGAACTTTATATGAATTTCAAGATAGAATTCTAGAGCAAAATACTTTGGCAAAACTTATCCTAGGTTCTGCTGCAAGCTCGTCAGAGGCAGAAAGTGACAATATGAAAGAAGCAGGAAATCAATTGGCTACTTTAGTATTAAAAGGTTTTGTTCGTATTAATATGGCAAAAGGAAAAACAGATGAAACAGACTCTGCAAATTGGATGTGCCCAGATCAGCAAGATGCAGTAAAAGCTTATCTAGCCGATGATGCCACTCCAAATGATATTTTAGATATAGTGACAATTCATTGTAAAACAGATGATGGAGAACGTTTTGTATTTACACATTCTCCAATTATTGGAGCAATTGTAGGAGCACTCTTTGTCATTCTCATCATAGGGTTTACTCTAGATATTGCAATAAGGGCAATTAAACTTGCTGTATTAAGATTAATTTCTCCAATACCAATTATCAGCTACATCGATCCAAAATCATCAAAAGATGGAGCATTTGCTTCTTGGACAAAAGCAGTAATGACAACATATCTAGACTTATTCCTAAGACTTGCTATTGTCTACTTTGTAATATATATTATCCAAGATATCATGGTACACGGAATTATCATAACAAATCATGAAGGACCAATTGGAACTATCTCAGTAATATTTATTTTCTTAGGATTATTATACTTTGCTAAGCAAGCACCAAAATTCATCACTACAACCCTTGGAATCAAATCAGCAGGACTAGGTGGAGTAGGAACTTCAGGAGCCTTAGGATTCCTAGGAGGACTTGTTGGTGGAGGTGGACTTGCAGGGGCTACAGCAGGAGCAATGACAGCAGCAAATACGGCAAGTGAAGCAGCTGCCCAAGGAAAGGCTGCCCCTAGTGGTTGGACAACAGGACGAGATCTGGCAGCAAAACTACGAACAGGTGATGACAAAGCTACTGGTGGTATTCTAAATAATGCTCAACGACACTTAATGCAACATGCAAAAAGTAGAGTGGGAACAAGAAGGGCAAATGCATTATATGGTATAAATACAGAAAGAATGCTTACTGAAAAACAAAAAATGTATGATATGAGTGATGAAGCAAAACGTAGAGAGGCTATTCAAGAACGAGTGGAAAGAAATGGTTGGAACAGTATATCTAATAGCGACAAAATGGGCATTGAAGCAGAATATAGGAAACAAAAGGGTATTGGAACTGGACCATTAACTGCTGCTCAACATGCTGAGATGGTAAAAGAGGGAGCTATCATGTATGCTATCGCTGGAAATACTGCAGCTAATATCCAAAAAGGTAAATATGACAAAATGGAAAAAATTGCAAATAACCTAGGAGTAATGATGACTCCAGACCAAGAATATAGAGCTAGTTTGGCTGAACGTGCTGGAAATGCATACCATGCTGTCAGACATCCAGTAGCTCACCATCAGGATACAACTCCACATCGTCAAAACTTACACGATAGAATATTAGGTAGGGATGATGGACATGGAGGACATGGAAATAGATTTTCATAAGATGAATAAAGGGGTGATATAAGTGAATTATTTAATTCCAGCAAATACCAAAAAGGGAAATTTAATTTTTGGAATATTTAGACCGTTTGATTTAATTCTATTTGGAACAGGGGTTATCATTACTATAATCTTTCTAGCAGTAATGCCACTAACCTCAACACCTGTTACCGTATTGATACTATCTCCAGCCCTAATTACTGGACTGTTAGTAATGCCAATACCTTATTATCACAATATGTTAACAGTACTGACAGAATTAATAGAATTTATTACAAGCAGGCAAAAATATATATGGAAAGGTTGGTGTGTAGAAGATGGCGAAGAAGAAAATACAAAGCCAGTACAGTGAGGATTGGCTTCCAGTAAAATCCATTCAAAATGGAATGATTATTACCTATAATAATTTAAGAGTAACAGGAGTAAAAATAACACCACGTAATATCTTTATCTTAGACCCTGATGCTCAAGAAAATGTATTAATTGCATTAAAAAACTTTTATAACATGATTGACTTTGAATTTTGGCTAGTAGTAGCAGATAGACCTGTAGATATATCAGTTTACATGTCACAATTACAACTTTTATATAATGATACCTCATCTCCTGCTATTAGAAAACTAATCATGCAAGACATTCAAAAAGGAAATACATTCATTAATAATAACATAGTAGATACAGAGTATTACATTATGTTTAAGGAAAAGACAGAAGATATGGTACAAAAACGTGTTCGTCTTCTAATCAATGGTCTAGCAGGATGTGGTTTGAATGCAGCACAGACAAATAACGATGACTTACGAATTATTCTAGATAACTTCCTAAATGGTGGTGCAACAACAGACTTTGGGACGGTGATGCCAGTATGAGTATTAGCTTAAAATCCCAACTTGCCCCAAAAGGCTTGTCCTTTTCACCAAGTGAATTTTTCATAAGTGATAAATATGCAACCATATTAACTGTAATTTCCTATCCTAAGTATATTGCACCAGGTTACCTTTCAACCCTAACCAATATGCCTGGAATTAAAGTAGTCATTAAACATATACCTGTACCATTTTCGACAATGTCTAAAATGCTAAATAGACAAGTAGCAGATCTACGTGAAAAATATAATCAAGAACGGGATCAAACGGCAAGAGAAAAGATTCGTCAGGATGCAGAGTCTCTAGAATACTTTACCTCTATGCTTGCTGGAAGTCAGGCTAGAATCTTCGACTTTCAAATGCACATCATGATAACAGCGGACACCAAAGAGCAATTAGAAATCAAAAAAACAAACGTTAAAAACTATCTTGATGCCATGGAACTTCGTGCTATTTCTCTACGCTTTGAACAAGAAAAAGTATTAAAATCAATCTTACCAATTTTCCCATCTCAAGATATAGAACAGCGAATTGGAACCATTATTCCATCAGTAACTATTGCAGCAATGTACCCCTTTATCTTTGATAGTATTAAAGACCCTGGACTTTCTACATTACTTGGAGTAGACTTCTCAGGGGGTGTCGTTTTATTTAATCAGTTTCTATATAAAATTAGAAAAGAAAATAATAGAAACAATGCCAATATGATAATCCTTGGAACATCAGGTTCAGGAAAGTCAACGGCAGCAAAATTAATGCTACGAAGCCATATTAGAAATGGAGCACAAATAGTAGCAATCGACCCAGAAAACGAATTGTCTGAAATTACTAGCACCTATGGGGGCGATACTATTGATATTGGTAAAGGTGGAGAATACGGAATGATTAATCCACTAGAAGTCATTATTGATGCCGATGAAGAAGAAATTAAACAAGGACTAGGATATACTGTCTTAACAAGAACACTTCAAACCTTAAAAGCCTTTATGAAATATTATGATCCATCGATTACAGAAGATGTCTTAACCATGTTCAGTGAAATAGTACAAGATACTTATAAACGATTTGGAATTGATTTTAATACCGATTTTTCACGCTTTACATCCGCTGATTATCCAACCTTTAGTGATGTTTATGCAACCATTAGAGGACGCCTAATGTCAATGACAGAACAAACTCAAGAACGAGATATCATGGAACGCTTAGAATTAAAAGTACGTCCAATTATTAAAGAATTAAAATTCTATTTTGATGGACACACAACAATCAGAAAAGATAGTGACTTCATGGTATTTAACATAAAAGAATTAATGAACAGTGACTCTAATGTTAGAAATGCCTTATTCTTCAACGTCTTAAAGTTTGCTTGGGGACTATGTCTAGATTTCAGTGTAGATACCATACTAATGGTAGATGAAGCCCATGTCCTACTAGGACAGAATAATATTCTAGGTGCAGACTTCCTAGCACAAGTACAAAGACGTGCCCGTAAGTATAATACAGGAACAATTATCATCACCCAACAACCAAGTGATTTTTCAGACCCTTCTGTCATTACACAAGGAAAAGCTATCTTTGATAATGCTTCTTACTATTTAATTATGGGACTTAGAAAACAAGCAGTAGAAGACTTATCGTTATTAGTAGACCTAAATGATAATGAAAAAGAAAGTATAAAAAGGTATTCTCAAGGAGAAGCACTATTTGTTTGTGGAAACAGAAGAATGCGTATCAACGTAACAGTAACACAAGAAGAACTAGACTCATTCGGTAGTGGAGGAGGATTCTAATTTACCTTTAAAAAGAAGTAGGTGATGAGTGATGGCAGAAAAAAAACAAGATGCAAAAGAAGAAAAAAAACAAGAATCTGTTGGAACTACAGATTCTTCTTCTGCTACAGAGAAAAATAATAAAGAGCAAAACAAAGAAAATAAAATTAAAGAAAAAGAAAAGCATAAAGATAAAAGTCATTCGTCTCCCAAAGAGAAAAAAGAAAAAAAACCAAAAGAAAAAAAATCCTCTTCACTTCCAACTTCAACAATACCTGGACTGAATATAGGAAGTAAGATTTTAAATCAAGCGAAAATAAATCAAAATAAACAAAATAACAATCCTCTATTAAATGCTGCCTCAGGCATCGTAAGACCAAAGGGAAGTTTATTAGAAGAGGAAGAAGAATTTGTTAACGAACCAAAAAACTATCCTTCTTTCAATATTGGAAATAAAAAAAAGGATAATAATAAAGAAGAAAGTGAAACTAGAGAAGAAAAACCACAAAATTTAGAGTCAGATCCAAAAGAAAACGGGAAGAAAAAACTAGATATAAGTGGTGAACTAGAAATCAGTGCTATTCTAAAAAAATCATTACCATTTATATTACCAGCTTTTGGAGTGATCTTGTTCGTAATATTAATCACTTCTATTGCCATAACCTCTATGGGACAATTTACTCCCTTATTAGGAATTAATAGTGAAACTGGGGAAGATATAGGGGACGAAGAATATGAAGCAGATACCAAAGAAGAAAAAGAACTATATGAACGAGTAAAAAAAGTAAAAGAAGAATTTGAAAAAGAACACGATATCACAATCGATGCCCAATTAATTGTCTCAACCATTGTAATCATTCAAAATTATAATGAATCTCTTACTTTTGATGATTTTGGCGAAAGTGATATTAAAGAAATAGTAGAAGCAATGTTTAAAGACCCAGAAAATCCTGAGTATGATAAAGATACATTTGAACATAATCTAGAAGAAACAATTCTTCCTAAATATATTGAAGGAAGAGATGATTATAAAGAAATTGTCAAAGAAATATTTGAATATACGGATTCTTATGAAGAATTGGTAAAGTCAGATAAACCACAAAAAGAAGAGGAAATATCATCGGAGGGCAATAATATGTATTGGTGGCCAGTTGGTAGTAAAAAAACAACCAAAGCAAATGGAAAAACATTTGCAAGTGATACGCCAACATCTACTCAAATCACAAGCTATTTTGCTGGTAGAAAAGACCCATTTACTGGTCAGATCAGTACTCATAATGGAATGGATCTAGTAGGACTTAATCCGTCCTATGGAGCAGAAAATGTCATTGCAGCTTTAGATGGAACCGTAATTTATCCAAATAGCATAGGAGGTTCTTGTCCATCTGGTGCAGATATGGGTTGTGGTGGTGGCTATGGTAATCACATAATCATTCAACATGCTGACGGAAATTTTACTTTATATGCCCATCTTCATCAGGGAATGGTGTTTGTAAAAGCAGGAGATACAGTAAAACAAGGACAAGTTATTGCGAAAATGGGTAGTAGTGGACGAAGTACAGGAACACATTTGCATTTTGAGGTAAGAGAAGGAGTCAATTCTCATGCTGGTGTTGTAGACCCACTAAAATATATTGATCCCAAAAATCCAAGACCAACATCAAGTGGTAGTAGTTGGTCTCTATATGAAACAACCTTATCGAAAGCAGAATTTGTAGCAAAAATGAAAAGCTATTGTAAAAGAAGTAAAAATACAGCTTTCTGTACCAATTTTGCAAATCATGCCGAAACAGTGTACGATGTTTCCAAATCTGCACATGTCAATCCAGAATTAGTAGTAGTAACAGCAGGAGCAGAGCAAGGATGGCAAAAAACCTGTGGTTATAACTTTTATGGAATTGGAATCTCAAATGGAGCTGGATGTAGTGCTGGAGCACAATATAGCTCATTAGAAGCAGGTATTAGAGGGTATGCTAAAGTCATGGATTCATATGGTCCAGGAAAAGAACAGGCTGCTCAAATAGAAAGCAGATATAAAGAAAGAAAAGCCGCAAACTGCGATCCAGCAGGACATGGTAAACCTGGAACATTACAAGGAATGCAATCTGTATACTCATGGATTGGAACTTATCGTTATAATCCTGGTAGTTGGGGAGATGGAGGATGTGTTTATTTGAAATTAATATATCCTAATTATCCATATTGTAAACCCTCAACAGCAGCAGTAGATAACCAAACCAAAACAACAGTATGTGAACAAAATGACTATACAGCTTATCAATTGAAAGGCAAATACAAACTTCGAAAAGAAATATTTGGATTATAGGAGGCAAAAAATGGATGAAAAACTAGAGCCATATTTAACAAAAAGAAAATTACTACTTATCGTCTTTCTTTTACTATTAATAATAGTATTGTTTATAGTAACAATAGGACAAAAATCACTAGAAAAAGAAGTATCAAAAAAAGCGAAAGAGGATGAGATAAGATTAGTCACCAATGCTTCTAGATTTTATACAGTCTCTTCTTGTATTGATAAATATTTAACATATCTAGGAGATCACGATGAAGAAAAACTACTGGCCGTATTAAGTTCTAATTATATAAACAAAAAAGAAATAACGGAAGAAAACATATTAGAAAAAATAGAATCTGTTCCTTCAGGATCTTACACCTACGAAGCAAGAAAAATGTATCAAGAGAAAATATTAAATGAGATAACAAAGTATTATGTATTGGGAAATATGGTGAAAAATGAATTATTGGAAATAAATGCACAAACAGAAAAAAAAGTAGCCTATTATATTGTAATATTAGATGAATCAACTCTTTCATTTAGTATAGAGCCATATGATGGACAACTATTCAAACAGGAGACAAACCATGAATAAAAAAGAAATTAAAATTCTACTAGCTATAATTTTTATATTTTTAGGAATAGGAATAATTTATTATACAAAAGATTACTATACGAAAAAAAATGAAAAAGAATATGTACCATATTATTTAAAAAGACCTGAAGAACTAAATAATATTGAACCAAAAGTTTATGGTGCTAACGAGTATAGTATCGTAAATATAGAAAATAAAGCTCTAGCATCGATTTATTTAAAAGATTTCTATAATTTAATGAAAGAAGATATAAATAAAGCTTATCAGTTACTAGAAGATGATTTCAGAGAAGAAAATTATAAAACCTTAGAGTCCTTTCAAGTATTTGCACAGGAAGTTTTAACGAATGAAAATTCTCTAAATATTGTAACGAAAACGTTTTCTAGTTCCCAAAATATAGATACTTATGATATAATAACCGAAAGTGGTATTAATTATTTCTTTACAGCAGAAGCAATAATGGTATATCGAGTACGATTTGAAAATAAGTAAGGTGATCATATGAAATTAAAATTTAGAGCAGAAAAAGAAGATATCATAATGTTTGCTATCTTTGCTATCTTTTTACTATACATAGTAGCAATAGGTGTAGTAAACTTATCTACTTTTGCAACAGAAGGATATTTGTCTGGATTAAATCCATTTCCAGCGTTTACACCTAAATTTTTAAAAGCAACCATGGTATTCTATCTCCTTGCCTTAATAGGATTATTCATAAGTGTTAGTTCCTATTTTTTCGATAGAGAAAAAGGAATTGGTTTTACAACATCTAAAAAAGATAAAGGATATTCACGTTGGGCAAAAGATAAAGAAATGAAAGAAGAATTAGAAAGAGTAGGAGTACAAGATGAGAATTCGTCTGCTGCAGGAATTCCTCTTCTTCTAAACAATCAAGAAATGTGGGTAGATAATGGAGAATATCACTCATTAGTAATTGGTGCAACAGGTTCAGGTAAAACACAAACTGTAATTTTACCAATGGTGCATAGTTTAGCAAAAGCAAAAGAATCTATGATTATTACAGACCCTAAAGGTGAAATTTATGAAAAAACATCCATGATGCTTCGTGATAGGGGATATCAAATTCTCTTATTAAATTTCCGTGATCCCCAAAACGGTAGTGCATGGAACCCAATGGAACTACCATACAAAATGTATAAATCAGGAAATCAAGATAAAGCAATTGAGTTATTAGATGACTTAGCTTTAAATATTTTGTATGATGACTCTAATGCCAATGCTGACCCTTTCTGGGAAAAAACATCAGCAGATTACTTCTCAGGAGTAACGCTAGGATTATTTGAAGATGCCAAAGAAAATGAAATTAATATCAATAGTGTTTCTTTAGCAACAACAGTTGGAGAAGAAAAATTTGGAGGTTCTACTTACATTAAAGAATACTTTAATGGAAAAGACCCTAATAGTGCTGCATCCATTAATGCAGCAAGTACCATCATGGCAGCAGGTGATACAAAAGCATCTATCATGGCTGTATTTAAACAAAAAATTAAATTATTTGCCTCTCGTGAAAATCTAAGTGAAATGCTATCACACAGTGATGTCGACCTTGCAACTATCGGAAAAAAGCCAACTGCTGTTTTTATCGTTATTCATGATGAGAAGAAAACATATCATTCCTTAGTTACCATTCTATTAAAACAAATTTATGAAATATTAATTGGAGTAGCACAAGAAAGTGGGGGACAACTACCTGTTAGAACAAACTTTTTGTTAGATGAGTTTGCAAACATGCCACCATTAAATGATGTAACAACCATGATAACAGCCGCTCGTTCTCGTAAAATTCGTTTTACCATGATCATCCAGAACTTTGCTCAATTAGACTCTGTTTACGGAAAAGAAGATGCTGAAACCATTCGTGGTAACTGTGGTAATATCATCTATTTAATTACAACAGAATTAAAAGCACTAGAAGAAATTTCTAAAATGTGTGGAGAAGTAAAATCGAAAAAAGATGAAAAAACAGCATCCACTCCATTAGTTACAGTCAGTGACCTACAACGTATGCAACAATTCGAGATGATTATCCTTAGAATGCGTAAACAACCATTTAAAACAAAGTTCACACCATACTTTAAATTAGATTGGGGTAAAAAATATCCAAAAGCAGAATATCCTCATCGTGAAAAAGAACAAGTACACACCTTTGATATCAAGGCATTCGTAAAAGAACAAAAAAAGAAAAAACTAATTGAAATGATGAATAATGCTGAAAAAAATGGAATGCCACCTGGAGCAATGTCTGGAATGCCAGGAATGCCTCAAGGCATGTCACAAGGGATGCCTCAGGGAATGCCACCATTCTTTCCTCCAAACTTTATGTCTCAAAATAATAGAAATTTAGAAAATGGAATGGAACAACATGAGCCTAGAAGAATGCCTTTCATAGAGCAAAAGGAGTCTCCTGAACCATCTCCAAAGATGCCCTCTCCCTCTTTAGATGTAGATGACCTAGTACGCAAAATTGATGCTAAAATTGCAGCACTAGAAGAAGAGGAAAAGAAACAGCAGAAAAAAGAACAACAGGCAGAAAAAACAGCAAATACAGAAGTAATTGGAGATAAAGATAGTGAGTTATTCCATAAAGCTGCCGACGTCGATGCAAAACTAGAAAAAGAACCAAAGAAAAAATTGATAATAGAAGAAGACGAAGAAGATGATGACTTTTTTGATGATTTCTTCGACAGTTAATTTAACATTTTATATTAGTGATTTCATTTAAAAAATGAATTTTTGACCAAATTTTGCAGGATAAACACATAAGTGTATTCTAAAAAATGTGAATGAGGAAGCAACTAGTTTACTTCTTCTTGTTTTCATGATAAAATAACCATATTAAAGCTTTATAAGTTAGAATAAAAAAGAGAGGTTATACTATGATTTCTAAATTAAATAGCAAAGAAAATGTAGAAAAAGAAAATAAAGAGGTAAAAGATAATAAAAAAACATCAAAAGAAGAAATGAGAAAAAAGATGATGCTAGTCTTTGGAGCAATAGTAGGTTTCATTTTAGTTACTTTACTCATTCTATTTATCTTTTCCATGTTTACAAGCAAAAAATATTCTTACATTGAAATTGAAAACATCATGAAAGAAGCGGCCATCAAATACTATAATGATCATAAAGGAAGACTACCACAAAATAGTGAAACAGTAGAAGCAATTGATGAAGATGTCTTAGTTAGAAATGAATATATGCACCCCTTAAGTGATTACTTAAAAGAAGGTGTAAATTGCTTTGGAAAAGTAGAAGTAGACTATAATAATGGAAATTATATTTATACACCATATCTAGAGTGTGGATCAGCATATTCTACAGAAGAACTATATAAGAAAGTAACGCAAAATAAAAACTTAGTAGTAGAAGGATATGGATTATATAGTATGAACAATGAATTTGTCTATCGAGGAGAAAATGTAAATAATTATATTAGCCTAGATGGAGAAACAGATGAAAAGTCCCTTTGGAGAATTGTAAAGTTTACAAGTAATAATGAAGCAGTTTTAATAAAAGAAAGAACGGATTCCTATTCTTGGGATGATCGTTATAATGCAACAACCCAACTAAAAAATGGAATTAATGATTATGCAATTAGTCGTATCAAAGATGAATTACAAAAACTTTATAAACTAAATGATGAAAAATATGGAATATTAAGTAAAAAAAGTCGTGAAAAATTAGTTTCATTTAATCAGTGTAGCGGAAAAAGAGCCCAAGACTATACAGCAAATGACAATTCCGCAGAATGCTCTGTCTTAGAGCAAAACCAAAAAATTGGACTCCTAACTTTATCCGATTATCAAAATGCATCAACGGATACCAATTGTAACAGTGTATACGCAAAAAGTTGTCAGAACTATAATTATTTAAAAACAGCATATAATTGGTGGCTAGCAACCGCCTTAACAGAAGATACCAAAAGTGTATATCGCGTAAATAGCACAGGCTATATAGAAAAAAGTAATGCTTCCAATATCGTTTATGTAAGACCTGTGGTGCATCTGAGTAACAAAGCAATATATGTAAGTGGAAATGGAACCATACAAAACCCCTATAAATTTAGATAAAGCAAAGGTAGGAGAAAGAACTATTTAAAATAAAAAAAACATCATATATTATACTGAGGTGTTGAAAGTGAAGTCTATTTCAAAAGATGAAGTAGAGCAAGTTTTTAATAGTCCAAATTCAACTTTTATTGATATCAGAGATAATTACATATATTCCCTAGGCTCTATAAAAAATGCTATCAATATTCCAAGCAACTTTTTAATAACAATGCCAGAGAAATATTTAAATAAAGAAACAAAATATTATATCTTTTGTGATTATGGAGTAAAAAGTGCTAAAGTAGTACGCTATTTAGAAAAACTAGGTTATGATGTAACAAATATCAATGGAGGATATAATGACTATAAAGAATAAGGAAATACAAGAAAAATAAAAAAGTATTTTCCTTTTTCTTGTAGTTTTTACACAATATTTTTCACCTTCACCTTTTAAAAAAGATATATTTGTACTATAATATAAATAGGTGAAGGAATTTGGTAGAACTAATTAACTATTTAGTAGAACATGCAACAGACCTATTACAAATAGGTGGACCTATTATGGGCTTTTTTTTGGTAATATTGGAATCTATCATCCCAATATTGCCACTAGGAGCTTTTATTACATTAAACATGAATGCTTTTGGTTTTGTAAGTGGATTCTTAATTTCTTGGACTGCAACATGCCTAGGCTGTTATATGTCCTATTTATTGTTCAAATCCATATTAAGAAAATATTTTGATCATTTGATATCGAAAAAAAATATTAGAAAAATAAAAAGAAGTATGAAAAAAATGAAAAAAATGCCATTAGGAAACTTAGTAGTATTAATAGCCCTTCCATTTACACCAGCCTTTCTAGTAAATATTGCTGCAGGACTTGCAGATATTAGTAGAAAGAAATTTTTACTATCCATACTAATCGGAAAACTATCCATTGTTTATTTTTGGGGATTTATTGGCACTAGTTTTCTAGAAAGTATGACAGACATTAAAACAATAATCATAATAACTTTAATGCTAGGAAGCTCATACCTTGCTTCAAAGTATATCAGTAAAAAAACAAAAATAGAATAGGAGGATGATAAGATGAATATAAAAGAAACACTAAAAAAAATATCTAATTTACAAGTGGAAAAGGACTATAAAAAAGAATTAGGGCCATTCTGTGACTACAGAAATTTACCAATTGCTCCTTCCATGATAGAAGATAAAAAAACTCCAGTTATTTTATCAAAAAAAGCAGCAAGTGACTATGAACAACTAGTAGAATATGCAAGTACAGATCTAAGAGCCATAAAGTATCCATTCTTAATACTGGGAAAAAGAAAAGAACTAGATAATGAGGATATCATTACATTAGAAAAAGTAGTACACTGCTACGATATCCATTCCACATTATCAGAAGTAAAAATTGATCAAAACAAAGTAATAGAAGCAATGGCAGATGAAAATTATGATATCCTAGTTTGGGGAAAAGTACATGGACGCCTAACAGATAGCCAAAGAAAATCTTCCCCCCTTACAAAGTTAAGTAATACCTTTAAAAAAAGATATAATATAAGAGAAGAAGAGTTAAATATTCCCCTAACAGAACTAGATGAATATGAGGCAATATCAGATGCAACTTCTATTGTAGATAACGAAAAAGAAGTCTATCAAATAACAATTATGCCAACAGGAGAAATTGCCATGTTAGGAATAGAGGACGATAAATATCACAAATTTGAAAATATTGAGATCTATACAGGAGATGATATAAAACCTGTTCCAGTAGAAAGCTTTGATTCAAAATTCCAAAAACAATCAAGCAAAAGCAAGAGAGGTTAACAAAATGGATTATATCGTAATAGGCCTATTAGTTCTAATTCTAATTTTAGTAGTCATATCCTTATTTAAAAATATAAACGAAAGTAATATTACAGAGCGATTAGGAAGATTAGAAGTAAATATAACAAAAGACCTTTCAGATTTTAAAAGTGATTTAACAAGAAATATGAATGAGGATTTTCAAAAATTAAATGACAATGTTGAGAAAAGGCTCATTCTAATCAATGAAAAAGTAAATGAACGCCTAGATCAAAACTTTGAAAAGACCAATAAAACCTTTACATCAGTAATTGAAAGGCTAAGTAAAATAGATGAAGCTCAAAAGAAAATTGAAACTCTTTCTACAGATATTGTCTCTTTACAAGGAATACTAACAGATAAAAAAAGTCGTGGAATCTTTGGTGAAGTAAATTTAAAGCATATATTAGCCAGTGTATTTGGAGAAAAAAATGATAAGCTATATCGTATGCAATATACACTTCCCACAGGAGTAATTGCAGATAGTGTTGTTTTTGCACCATCACCATTAGGAACCATTGCCATCGATTCAAAGTTCCCACTAGAAAACTATCAGCTAATGGTAGATAAAAATATAGAGAAAATAGAACGAGAACGTTACGAAAAAATGTTTAAAATGGATGTAAAAAAGCATATTGATGCCATCAGTAGTAAATATATTATAAAAGGTGTAACGTCAGATCAAGCAATTCTTTTTTTACCAGCAGAAGCCATATTTGCAGAAATTAATGCCTATCATCAAGATATTATCGATTATGCCTATAAAAAAAGAGTATGGCTAACTTCTCCTACCACCTTAATCTCTACCTTAACAGTAGTAGAAATGATTGTAAAAAATATAGAACGAGATAAATATACTTCCATCATTCATGAAGAACTAAATAAATTAGGCTTAGAATTTTCACGGTATAAAGAACGTTGGGATAAACTTTCTCGTAGCATCCAAACAGTAAACAAAGACATCGAAAGCGTATCAATTACAACCGATAAAATAACAAAAAAATTTGATAGTATTAACCAAGTAGAGGTAGGAAAACTAATTTATAAAGAAGAAGACTAAACTTCTTTTTTTGTATAATATAAAAAATAATCTGTATACTATAACTAGGAAAATCATAAGTATAAATAAGGAGTATTTCTAATGCGAGTATTTTTCTTTCTAGTAGGCTTTGGATTAATGACAATCGGATGTACCTATATCATCACATACTTAAACTTACTATCATTTGGGTATACCTATTTTGAATACTTAGAATATATTGTAAAAAGATTCGAATGTTACTATACTGTGATTGGTTTTCTAATGATAACAATTGTGATTTTTTATAAAGGAGAGACAAAAGATGATCAACGTATATGATATAATTTTAAATTTTTGTGACGGTAGAGTATATGAATTTTTCGAATGGGACAAAAAAGATGGAATCGAACATATCAAAAAAATCCCATTATTTAGAGTAACACAAAAAACACTTTCTGACCTTTTATATAAAAGAGTAGAAGTAGATTCTCATTTTCTAAAAGAAATAGAAGATAAAACAGAAGTATTTTCAAAAACAACAGAAGAACTAATTGAACATGCCTGCCTTTTTACAGACTTGAATAGAGTAATAGCCATCGAATTTTCAGAAAAAGGACAAAATATATATAAAAGTTTTCTTCTTTTAGATGAAGAAGAGGAACTCTTAGATATTGCAACCTCTCTAAGTACAATAAATCTTGCTTACAAAGTAAAAAAAAGTACAAAAAATACCAAATTTTTAACAAGAAAAGAAGAATTTATTAAAAACTATTTAACAAAAGATTTAAAAACTAGTTATCATAATAAAAACTATCACAAAATAAATTACATGTACGAGGAATGTTTTTCTTATAATGATAAAAAAATAGAAGAAAAGTATCAAGAGTTATTACAAGACTTAAACACAAACTTTACAAATAAATATTTAGATCTTTTTCAGATTTTAAAATTATCTTCCAAAAGAAAAGTAAAATAGAAAGCTAAAAACTTTCTATTTTTCATCATAATCAATTTGCATCGCTTGCTTGATTCTCTTCATTTGTACTTCCGCTCTTTTTTTAGCAACCAAACTACCATCTTCTAAAATCTGTTTTACCAAAGAAGAATTTTCCTCATAATACTTTCTTCGCTCCTGAATGGGTTTTAGAAACTCATTCATAGCATGAATTAATTCCTTTTTGCAACTAACACAACCCCGAGTTCCATTCCTACATTCCTTACATACAGTATCTATATTCCCTTTATTAACAAGATTATGATAGTAATAAACCATACAGATATCAGGATTAGCAGGATCATCTTTTCTAATCTTATTGGGATCAGTAACAGCATTCATAATCTTTTCCTTGACAACATCCTCAGAATCAACAAGAAAAATAGCATTTCCTAAACTCTTTCCCATCTTTTCATTACCATCAAGCCCCTTTACTCGAGTAGTATTACTTAAAACCTGTTCAGGTTCTTTTAAAATATCACCATAAATAGAATTAAATTTGCGAACAATTTCCCGACATTGCTCTAAAAGAGGAAGTTGATCATCCCCAACAGGGACAAGTTCCCCATCAAAAATCGTAATATCAGCAGCCTGACTAACAGGATATCCTAAAAAACCATAAGTAATACTTTCTCCATGATTACCAAAAAGTTCACTTTTTTGAAGTATCTCTGTCTTTACAGTAGGATTTCTCTGAAGTCGTGCAACTGTTACCAAATTAGAATAAAAAACAGTAAGCTCAGCAATCTCAGGAATTCTCGACTGAATAAAAAAATGCACCTTCTTAGGATCAAGACCAATCGCTAGTAAATCCATAGTAATTTCTAAAACATTTTTACGCACTTTTTCTGGATGATGAAAATTATCGGTAAGAGCCTGAACATCTGCGATTTCTAAAAAAAACTCATAATCTTCTTGCATAGCTAAATAATTTTTTCCTGCCCCAAATAAGTGACCTAAATGGAGATTACCAGTAGGTCTAAGCCCTGTTAAAATTGTTTTTTTCACTAAGTACCACCTCTATTACTATCATATCATAAATTAATATCAAAAAATATAGTTTTTCATGATAATTCAGGATAAATTCATGAAATAACAAAAAAAAGAAAAATAAGAATAATTGATTGACAATTAGGAAAAGATAATAGTAAAATAAATATAAATCGTGGAAGAAGAGAAGTAAAAATAAAAAACTTTGAAAAGAGAGTCTGTGGTTGGTGGAAACAGATAAAGTCTTATTTTGAATAACACTTCTGAGAGCTTAAAGAAATTAAGTAGACTAAGCCGGTACTAGCCGTTATATAGTTTGAGTGATCGATTATCGATAATTTGGGTGGTACCGCGGATTTACACTAGTTCGTCCCTTTTGGGAATACTAGTGTTTTTATTTTAAGGAGGATTATTATGTTAGATGGAAAAAAATTGTATGATGATTATCAAGAATATTTAGAAAAAGAAGTAACACTAAAGGGATGGATTAGGAATCACAGAAAACAAAAAGAATTTGGATTTATTGATTTTTCAGATGGGACTTGTTTTCAAACGATTCAAATTGTTTATGAAGATAAATTAGAAGATTTTGAAACAATTGCCAAATACCATGTAGGATCAGCAATAGAGGTAGTAGGAAAAGTAATCAAGTCTCCAAAAGAAGGACAGTTATTTGAAATACAAGCATCAAGTATCAAACTACTAGGAGACTGTCCTGAAGATTATCCAATTCAACCAAAAAAACATAGCAGAGAATTTTTAAGAGAAGTTGCCTACCTTCGTCCACGTACGAATTTATTTCAAGCAACATTTAGAATCAGAAGCGTTGCAGCGATGGCAATTCATGAATATTTTCAAGAAAGAGGTTATGTCTATTTTCATGCTCCTATTATTACAGGAAGTGACTGTGAAGGAGCAGGAGAAATGTTCCATGTTACTTCATTTGATTTAGAAAAAATTCCAAAAGAAGAAGGAAAGGTAGATTATAGTAAAGATTTCTTTGGAAAAGAGTCCTCTCTTACAGTATCAGGACAATTACAAGCAGAAACCTTTGCCCTTGCTTACAAAAAAACATATACTTTTGGTCCAACTTTTAGAGCAGAAAACTCTAATACCAAAACACATGCTGCAGAGTTTTGGATGATAGAACCAGAAATTGCTTTTTGCGACTTAAAAGAAGATATGGATATCATGGAAGAAATGCTTCGCTATATTGTGATATATGTCAAAGAAAGATGTAGTAAGGAACTAGAATTTTTAGATAAGTTTGTAGAAAACGGCCTACTGGAAAAACTACAAGTACTAATCGATAAGAAAGCAATCCGTATTACACATCATGAAGCGATTACTTTACTAAAAGAGTCTGGAAAGAAATTTGAATTTGCTCCAGAGTATGGAGAAGACTTAGCAAGAGAGCATGAGAAATATTTAACAGAAGAAAAATTCCATGCTCCTGTATTTGTCTATGATTGGCCTAAGGATATAAAGGCATTCTATATGAGATTAAATAATGATGGAAAAACAGTCGCAGCAGTGGATATGTTAGTACCAGGTAGTGGTGAATTAATGGGAGGAAGCCAAAGAGAAGAGCGTCTTGATGTACTAGTAAATAGAATGAGAGAAATGGGAATCGATCAAAAAGAACTACAGTGGTATATTAACCTACGTAAATATGGAGGATGCATTCATTCAGGATTTGGAATGGGCTTTGAGAGACTTTTAATATTCTTAACAGGTGTAGATAATATCCGTGATGTAATTCCATTCCCAAGAACACCAGGTAACTGCGAATTCTAAAAAACTTTCGAATAAATAAAAGAAGTAGAAAATAAAACGAAAATACTAGAAATTGACTTAGAGAAAAAAAGGCTTTTCTAGTATTTTTTGTTCCCAATTTATAAAATTTGTCATTTGCATTCCTTTATACATTCTGATAAACTTTCAAACGAATAAAAAAAGCAATTCCCAACACTTTTAATGTGATGTTCAAAGAAGTAATAATATATATTAAGAATTTTAAAATTTGTTTCTTACGACATCACATAATTTTAGATGGGAAGAATATAAAAAATACAATAAAATACATAAGAAAAAACTTAAAGGTATAAAACATGAAAATTCTTCCACAATATAAATGGGAGGAAGATTATGAAAAAAATAATTCTTGCAGTAACAGCATTATTTTTATTTACAGGATGTGGTGATATGAGTAACACGCCAACAAAAAAAGTAGAAGATTTCTTGGGAAAATATCAATCAATGGATAGTGCAGTATTATCACAATTAGATGATATCATAAAAACAGATGGAGAAATGGAAGAAGATCAAAAAACAGACTACAAAAGTCTAATGGAACGTCAATATCAAAATTTATCTTATAAAATCAAAAATGAAAATATTGATGGAGATAGGGCAACAGTAGAAACAGAAGTAGAGGTATATGATTATCGTAGTGCCATAGATAAGGCAGAAGAATATCGTGATAAAAATAAAGAAGAGTTCCAAGATAAAGATAAAAAAGATGATCTTTCTAAATATATAAAGTATAAACTAGAAGAACTAAAAAAAGTAAATGACAAAAGAAAATATACAATTACTTTTAATCTTCATAAAGACGATGGAGAATGGGTTCTAGATGATATTAGTGATAATGACCGAGAAAAACTACATGGATTATACCAAGAATAGGTATAGTCTTTTTTTTCATGATTTTTCCTATCATATCATACACTGAAATAGGTGAAGTTATGAAAAAAATAGTTCTTTTTATATGTCTCTTTTTATTTCCTATAAATGCATCAGCCCTAACAGATAGTGGACATAACAGTATTATAATGGATATGGATAGTGGAAGAATTCTATATCAAAAAAACAGTAACAGTAAACATCTAATTGCCTCGATCACAAAAATTATGACCACATTAGTTGCACTAGATAATGCTTCTCCAAAAAGTATTTATCAAGCAAAAGAAGAAGTCTTAGAAATGTATGGAACCAATATCTATATAGAATATAAAGAAAAGATGAGTTTAAATGATTTATTATATGGATTAATGCTTAGAAGTGGTAATGATGCCGCTGTAGTAATAGCAAATAACGTTTGTAAAAATGAAAAAGAATTTGTAAAAAAAATGAATGAAAAAGCAAAAAGTATTGGAATGAAAAATACAACATTTGCAAATCCCCATGGACTAGATGAAAAAACAAAAAATTATTCTACTGCATACGATATGGCAATCCTTTCTAGTTATGCTTATAAGAACTATCCCCTCTATAGGAAAATATCGAAGACATATAAATATATATCAAAAAACAAAGAAAAAACCTATCTTTGGTATAATCGAAACAAACTGTTAAAGTCATATGAATTTGCAACAGGTGGAAAAACAGGCTATACCCCTAGTGCTGGAAAAACATTTGTATCCACTGCTCAAAAAAACAATCTAAACTTAACCATTGTGACATTAGATGATAGTAACACCTATGAAAATCACAAAGCTTTATATGAAAAGATATATCAAAACTATCAAAATTATTTAATTGTAGATAGCAAAAAATTTGATTTAGATAACAACTATTATATAAAAGAATCATTTTCTTACCCTCTAACCAAAGAAGAGTTAGAAAATATAAAAACACTAACAAAGATTGATTCTTCTCTAACAGGAGAGAAAAAGGGGCAAGTAGAAGTATATTTATATAATAAATTAATTAAAAAAATCCCTATTTATGAACAAAAAAAAGGAAATAGCAAGAAATCAAATTTCTTTAAAAAACTATTTTCTTAGTCGAAAAAATGAAATACTAGGGCGATTAAAAAGACGCATATGATAATAACTACTACCAAGGCCACTAGAGATATAGAGTTTAGTATTATCAAACTCATAGAAAGAATCATGATAATCCATCGCACCTTCTACACGAGAAAGACCACCAATAAAAGGAAGTCGAACCTCTCCATTATGAGAATGCCCTGCAAGCCCTAAATCAACAGAGTAGTTACTTTTAATACTAGAAATACTATCTGGCTCATGAAAAAGAGCAATGGTATAAATATTAGAATTATGATTATCTTCTTTAAAATAACGGAAAGCATGATCGATATCTTGATTAACAGAAAGACTACCAAGTCCAACTAGTAAAATAGGATGATTATCATTACGATATACCAAATCATAATCATTAGTTAGAATAGAAAAATCACTTTGATTCATAATGGTTTGAAAAGATTCAATATCTTCTTCTCCTGAAACAGCATATTTTCCTATAGTAACATGAATTTTTTTAAGTTCTTTCATAATTTTTTCTGCCTCATCTGTTTTTAATTCATAGTCGCTATCTATTAAATCACCTGTAAAAAAAACTAAATCGGGATTCCGTTTATTAATTTCTCCTACAACTTCTTTTAAATCAGCAAGAGAAAAAGTACTTCCATAATGTATATCAGAAAACTGTATGATTTTAAGTCCTTGAAAACTATCAGGGATTTTTTCACTTGTAACGACTTTTTCTTTAACAATAAGACGTTTCGTTGCAATATAAGTAATATAAAAATAACAAGTAGAAAATAACAAGAATAAAAGAATAAGGACAATAAAAATAATTTTTGCTATCTTTTTTCTTTTCTCACGTTTTTCTTCTTCTTCGATGCTTTCCTGCTGTTGTTTATTTTTTTCACATCTACTTTCCATATCATCACCTAGAATAAGTGTATCATGAATTTGGGATAACTTCGAGTAATAATTTTCAAGTTTTACAATGAATAGTCAGAAATTTCTTCATTTTTTGTATATTATCCTAGATAAAATGATATTCATAAAGGAAGATACTTTATGAATTTTAAGAATATTTACTAGTATGTATTTACTTTTCATATTCATTGACTAAATACTTGACTGCTATTATCTATCTGTCGAATTTTAGTTATTACTTTCTCTTTCTTTTTTATTTTGACAAGTATTTGACTATAAATAAAGAATAAATTATCAAGTAGTAAATCTATTTACAACAAAAAGGTACAATCTTCATTGATAAAGATGTCAAATTGTTGTATGATTATTATAGAAAAGAATAGAAAACTGGTAATTTACATAGGTCATAAAGTAACTACCTTTATGATGAAAAATAGAGTGGATAATGTATATAAAAAGGGGAAAATAAA
>CAMNSB010000015.1 GCA_946554325.1 uncultured Mycoplasmatota bacterium | reverse complement strand
GCATTACTTTACACTTTTTTATCAAAAATTCCACTTTCTACTTGAAATTTTGCAGTTTGTCACGAATGTCCCGAAAATATGTGTTATATTAGTATTGTGAAAATGTTTAGAGAGAAGAACTGCGAAAAGTTCTTCTTTTTTGTGGTGAAATATGAAAGAGAATAAGAAGAAAGAAAATGACAGTAATTTGTTTTGCAGTATAGAGTACTTTATGAAACACAAGTGTAATGGCTGCAAGCTCGAAAGGGAGTGTGAAGAATGGGACTGTAGGACTAAGTGACATAGCGATGATAGGAATGATATTAATAGTAATAATAGTGGCAAGCTACAGGAATAAATAAAGGAGGAATTTTGATGGTAAAAGTAAAAGCAACGGATGCATATGAAAAAAATGGTATTTTAGATGAGGAGTTGCAAAAGATTCCAAAGAAAGGCTATGAATTTGAGATATCAGAAGAACGATATCAAATTTTATCTGGTAATAACAAACGAAAATTAGTATTTGTTGAGGAAGTAAAGAAAAAGACAAAAGAAGACAGCCAAGGAAGTGAGTAATAATGGCTCATAGCAAAGTTGATTATTGGCTTTCAAAAGATGGTCTGACTTTGCTAAAAGGTTGGGCTAGAGATGGACTTACAGATGAGCAGATAGCTAAGAATATGAAAGTTTCGAGATCTACTTTAAGTAAATATAAAAAAGAATATAAAGACATTTCGGACACCTTAAAAAAAGAGAAAGAAATTGTTGATTATGAGGTGGAAAATGCACTTTTAAAAAGAGCTAAAGGATATGAATATGTAGAAGAAATATACGAGGATGGAATTTTGAAGAAAAAAGTTACTAAACAAGTTGCACCTGATCCTACTGCTCTTATCTTTTGGTTAAAGAATAGACAACCCAAGAAATGGAGAGACAAAGTAGAACTTACAAACGATGATGAGAAGATGAAAGAAATTAATAAGAATATTTCTAACATTGCTAACTTAATAAACGATCCACAGAAGAATAGAGTTGATGATGATGTTCAATGAATTAGCACCATTTTGCGAAAAACAAGCTAGTTATATAAAGAAATGCCAAAACAGTTGGTTAAATGTAGCAGAAGGTGGTAAACGTGGAGCAAAGAACGTAACAAATGGTTTAGCATTCTGTATAGCCTTAGAAAATCATCCTAATAAACTTCACTTAGTCGGCGGATATGATAGTGCTAGTGCAAGGCTTAATATTATTGATTGTGACGGATTTGGAATATCTAATTATTTTACAGGAAGATGTCACGAGGGTAAGTATAAAAATAGAGATTGTTTATATGTAAACACTGCAGATGGAAAAGAAAAGGTTCTTTTGATTGTTGGTGGAGGCAAAGCTAACTCTTACAAAACTATTAAAGGTAATACATATGGAATGGCTTACATAACAGAAGCTAATGAGTGTGATAAGACCTTTTTAAACGAAGTAGAAGATAGAACAATATCTAGTGATGATCGTAAGATATTTCACGATTTAAATCCTAAAGCACCGAATCATTGGTACTATAATGATTATCTTGCTTTTCACGAGAAACAACAGAGTACGATAGCGAATTATGGTTATAATTACGGACATTTTAATATTTTTGATAACTTATCGATAAGCGATGATAAATTACATAAAGTATTAGCAACTTATGATAAAGGTTCGATTTGGTACAAAAGAGATATTAGAGGAGATAGAATTGCTAGTGCTGGTATCCTGTTTGCTGAAATAGCAAACAATAAAACGCGTTATTTAGTAGATAAGTGTGAGATAAATGGAATCATTACAACAGGTGTAGATTTTGGGAAAAATGGTTCTGCCCATGCCTTTTGTTCGCAAAGAATATCACTAACTTATGACAAAATATGTGTCCTTAGAAGTGATGAAGTAGATTGTAAACCTGATAGCGAAGAAGTAAAAGATAGTTTGGGTATAGGACAAGTCTTAGCAAAGTTAGAAAAGGGCTTCATAGATCATATCAAATATGTCATTAAAAAATGGGGCATGATCAGCTATATTTTTTGCGATAGTGCCGAGCCAGAATTAATAGAATTTCTACGTAAAGTTTTAATGAAAAATAAATTGAACATCCCGATAGCGAATAGTATCAAAATACAAATATCTAGTCGCATACATTTATGGGGTGTTTTATTTATGCAAGATAGAATTTCTTTTGTAAAAGGTGAAACAGAATATATAATAAGCGGTTTTCAAAATGCAGTACAAGATGAAGAAGCAGATGAAGACTGTTATTTAGATGATGGAACAAGTGACATTGATATTCTAGATGCTAATAATTATGGTATTGAAAAATGGTATCAACAATTTATGAGATTTGGAGGTTAAAATATGAATGATGTAATAATTAAATATTTGCAAGACAAAAGATATCATCCATATACAGGATTTTACAAAACAATTAATTCTTGGATTGATTTATGGAAAGGAAAAACTGATTTTCATAAATATACTATAACATACGATGATAAAGTATATCATAAAGAAATGTATTCGTTAGGTATGCCCAAAAGAATAGTAGAAGATTGGGCTAGTATTTGTTGGACTGAAAAAGATATCATAAAAACCACAAAGAAAAATCAAAAGTATTTAGATCAAAAATTAGTGGAGTTGGAATTCAACAGAAATTTGCCTATAGGAATAGAAAAAAGTGCTTATTCTGGAACTTGTGCAACAATTCTTAGAGTGAAAAATGTTAAATTGTTAAATAATCAATTAATTGCTGACAAATTTGCTAAATATGATTTAATTTGGATGAACGCTAGTCAAATTGTTCCGTTACGAGTAGAACATGGAAAAATTATTGATTGTGCATTTGTTAGTGAAACAATGATTCGAAGTAAGAAAGTTTATTATATTGAAATACATGAACTCGTTAAAAGAAAGAACAAAAATAAAGAAGAATATGAAAGTTACCGAATAAGCAATGTTTATATTGATGAACATGGAAAGAAAGTAAAAAAAGATAATATAGTAGAATCATATTACACTAATTCTGATATACCATTATTTAGTATTTTAAAACCGCCTATAGACAACCCTCATAAAGAGGCTAATGGATTGGGATATGCAATATATGGTAATGCTATAGATCAAATCTATGCAACGGATATTATCTATCATAATTTAGTGATGGATTTTTATTTAGGCGGTAAAAAAGTATTTTATAACAAAAAATTAACAAGAAGAGATAAAAAAGGAAACATAATTTATCCTGATGATGTTAGTAAACAACAATTTCAAATCGTTGGAGATGAAATGGAAAATGTTAATGAGAAATCTCTTGTACATGAATACAATCCTGATTTAAGGGTAGATGATAATGCCAAAGGATTACAAATGGGATTAAATTTATTAGGTTTTAAAAGTATGTTGGGTACCGACTTTTACCAATTTGAAAGTGGTAGCGCAAAGGTGGTTACAGCTACTCAGTATTTAGGAGATAGGCAAGATTTAACAGTACATGCTAGAAAGTATCGTGATAATGTAGATGAGTTTATAGAGAATATCTGTAGAGGTATTCTTTTATTAGGCAGAATTTTATTCAAGCAACAGGTAAATGAAAATGACAAAATAGAAGTCGTCAATAGCGATGGCTTTTTAGTTAGTGAAGAAGATCTAAAACAACAGTATATGGATGAGATTGCAGCAGGACTAAGACAACCTTGGGAATATCGAATGAAGTTTTTTGGCGAAGATGAGCAAACCGCTAAAAAGATGTTGGATGAAGATAAAACACCTAAAGAAAACGAAAGCGATGAGGATGAAGAAGAATGAAATTTGAAATAAATAATCATATTTGGACGATAAAACAAAAGAAACAAGATGAAATGAAAAAAGAAGTTAATGATAACGAGGAAGATAATTATTATTTTGGTCTTACGCTTAGAAAAAAACACGAAATATGGCTTGATAACAGTCTTTGTTTAGAACAGAAAAAACAAACGCTAAAACATGAACTAATGCATTGCTATATATCAAGTTTTCTAACTTTGGAAGAAATTAAATTTACAGAAGAATTGTTGTGTGATATTTCTGCCAATGCTAATGATTTTATATACAAATTGACAGATAGGTATTTTGAATATGTTAACTCCAACTAAAATGTCACAATTGAGCAATAATGACGAAATTAATAAAATGTATTCGGAATTAAATAATGAACTAACAAAAGAAATTGTAAGTAGCATAAAAAAGTATGAAGATTTAATATTACATTCTCAAATTGATATAAAGAAGGTTATTAATATAGAAAAGCGTAGAATTTTAAAAGAATCTCTAAAGAAAACAAGAAAATTACATAGAAAAACTAAAAAAGCAATTAAGAGTGTCTATAAAGAAATGAGTGATACTTTAAATGACGATAAAAGACATAATAGATAAAGCTGAAAAAGAAAGTGGTAAGAATTTAGTTAACTTAACTAAGACAATAGCTTATGCTACGGAAGAAACTTACGTAAAAGCTATGAATGATATTTACAAGCAAGTTGGGACAGGTAAAATAGACTATTTTACAGCTTACAAAAAGATTGTGGATGGACTAACTAAAAAAGGAATTACTTTGCAAACTAAAGATGGTCGAGAAGAAAAGTTAGAAGTAGCAGTGAGAAGAGGACTTTTTGGAAGTCTGTACCAAACAGCAAATGAGATTGCTAAACAAGTAGGAGAGGATATTGACTATAATTGTGTAGTTATTGGGCACTCTTATACCTGTAGACCATCACACAACGTTATCGATGATGTAGTAATGAGTAAAGAAGAGTTTAAGAAATACGAACACCTCACAGAAGAATACGGCTGTAATCACGTCGTGAATTATGACTGGCGAGAAGAATTTGAGGGAATTAATAATAAAAAAGAATATGGTCCAGAGCATATGGATAATGAAAAGTGTAAAAGAAATTATGAGATAAAGCAAAAAGCTAGATACTACGAAAGGATGATAAGAGAAAAGAAAAATATCATAAACAGAGGAGATACCTCGGATAAAGCGAAACAAGAGTTAAAGCAAGCGCAAATTAAGTATAGGGCACATTGCAGTAAGCATGGTCTTAGAGTTGATTATAAGAGGATTTGGAAGTCAGGCTACCATAAAATGAAAAGTCCTATTAGAAGTGATGGCTTTATTCAAAATATAGGAAATAAAACCAGCATAAAAGAAATAGAAAAATATGAAGAGAAAATAGTTGATAGTACAGTAGAAAATGCAATAATTATTCAAGAAAATGGAGATGTTTATCATTTCAAAGGTACAAATGATTATGTTAAAATACCTGTAAATTTGAATAATGCTATAGTAACACATAATCATCTTAGCGATGATGGCATTTATAGATCGTTTGGGCATGATGATTTTAATTTTCTTAAGAATAACGCTATAAAGATTATGAGAATAGTTACACCGAATTATATTTTTGAAATAAAGAAAATAAAAGATATTGACATTTCGTATAATGAAATTTATAAGGAAGCTATGGAACGTGTATTTTTTGATAATACACTAGAAATTCAACATGTAACAATGTTAATATTGAAAGAGAAAGGATATGTTGAATATGAGAGAAGAGTTAGATAAACTTTATGAAGAAATGAAAAAAGAAATCGAACAAATAGAAATAAATCTAGATAAAGATACATTAAGTAATAAATCTAATAAGTCGTATTGGGAGATAGAAAAGAAGTATAAAGAAAAAGCGAGACAAATAAGAAAAAAATATGAAAAATAGTTTAATAGGAAACAAAAAAGATTAGCTCCCAGCCAATTGCGGCCGAGGACCACTCTCATTAACTAGATTATACAATAATTAGAAAATAACACTAGAACATAACAGTATGTTCTTTTTTGTTATGCAGTTAGGAGTATTACTCTAGTGCAACTCTAGAGAACTGCACCCCTTTTAATAAAAAAAGGACTTCTCAAGGGTGGAGGCAAGACACCTAAAAAAAGCTAAAGGAGGAATTTTAAATATGAAAGAAGTTGAAAATTTATTAGGAGCCGATTTATTTAATCAAGTCAAAGAAAAACTAGGAAGTAAAACGTTACTCATTAATGAAAATAATTATATTAATAAACAAAAGTTTGATGATTTGAACGATGATAAAAAAGCTCTAGAAAAACAATTAGAAGAGGCTAATACTAAGATTGAAGAATTATCAAAGGTAGATACTGCAGATCTACAAAAGGAAATCGATGATTGGAAAACTAAGTATGAAACTGATACTAAAAGTTTAAACGATAAAATTTCAAAAAGGGAATACGAGTATGTCATTAATGATTTGGTAAGAGAAATTAAGTTTTCAAGTGAAAGCGCTAAAAAATCATTTGTGAATGACTTATTGCAAAAAGAATTGAAGTTGGAAGATGGCAAATTGTTAGGTTTTGATGATTATAAAAAGGCATATGAGGAAAATGATCCAAATGCTTTTTTTGTTGAAAAAGATGATGATGGCCAAAAGATTGATTTAGGAGACACTCATGAAGGCGAACTAAATGATGATTATACTCATGAAAAGCAAATACTAGGAATTTAAGAAAAGGAGATGGTTTAAATGCCAAACACAATAAGTTTAGCAAAAAAATATACACCTTTAATTGATGAAAAATATAAGAAAGGTGACTTATTCGCTGATTTAACTTCTGATATGAGTTTAACTCGGCAGGGAGCGAATGCAAAAGAAATTTTATATAGACAAGTGTCTATCAAAGGCGGTTTAGGAGATTACGATAGAAATAGTGGTTACACAGGTTCAGATGTATCTGTAGAATGGAAAACTGCTACCTTTGATTATGATCGTGGTACAAAATTTAGTTTAGATGAAATGGATAATGAAGAAACAATGGGCGATACTTATTTAGTAGCTCAAAAAGAATTACAAGAACAAAAAGTAATTCCAGAAGGAAATGCTTATGTAGCAGCTAAATTAGCAGGTACTGAAGGTATTACAATTTCAGAGAAAAATGGAGAAACTTTCGCTGATGGAGAAGCCTTCTTAAAAGCGTTGCTTAGAGATGCATCAAAAATGGATGAGGATAGCGTTAGTGAAGAAGGAAGAATTCTTTATGGTACTCCAACACTAATTAATAGTGTTATGGCTCTAGACACAACTAAGTCTAAAGAAGTTTTAGGTAAATTTTCTAAGATAGTTAAAGTCCCACAATCAAGATTTTATACAAAAATAGAAATGTTAGATGGTAAAACTCCTGGTGAAGAGTTAGGACATTTTAAGAAAGCGACCGATGGTAAAGACATCAATTATATTATTGTTGAAAAAAGCGCAGTAATGAAATTTGATAAACATATCGTAAAAGACGCAATTTCTCCAGAGAACAATGCAAATGCTGATGCTTGGATTGCAAAATATCGTAAATATGGATTAGTTGATGTTTGGAAAAATAAAACAGCTGGTATAGCACTAAGTTACAAGGGAACTACTGCAGAATAAAGGAAGGTGTAATTATGTCTAAAATTGTAGGACTTACAATTAAAACAATAGAAAAGAAAAAAGAAACAGAAAAGAAAAAAGAAACAGAAAAGAAATAGTAGAAAGGAGAGGTTGTTTATGGTAAATTATGCAGATTATGAGTTTTATAGTAAAACTTACAAAGGCAATTTATCCGAAGACCTCTTCGACTCTTTAATAATTAAAGCAAATGCAATTATTGATAGAAATGTAAATCAAGAATTAACGCAAGAAGTTATTAATAAGCTAACGGAAAAAGAAAAATATAGGCTTGAATATACTACTTGTGAGTTATGTGATTTTATTAATTCAAATGGAGATAATGTTTCCAATAGTAAAGTGAATTCAATTTCGATTGATGGTGTTACTATTGATAAAAGTAACAAGTCAGAATCAGAAATAGAAAAGAATAAGTATACAATACTTAGCAATCTTCCTGACCGATTAACGAGGTTTTTATGATAGATGAGGATTTATTGCAGGATATAACTATTTATCACAAAGAAAATGATAAATATATCAGATATCCTAAGCTGGCAAGTGTTAGAAATACTTCTATTCTAAATAGAAATAAAACAGGAGTATCATCAACAGATAATGCTTTAATTCGTGTTTTTGATACTGAAGGGTACAATGACACTTGGAAGTGCCAAAAAGGGGATGTAATAGTCTCTAAATTGGTTTCAGATGATATTAAAGTGGCAGCAATAACTGAACTTCGAAAAAAGTATGGGAAAGAGTATGTTTACGAGGTAAGTAGTATTGATATTTTCGACTTTAAAAACGATGATGTAAAAGAGATTAATCACGTTAAGATAGGAGCAAGGTAATGCCAAAGAAAGATCCGTTTGTATCTTTTCCGCAAGGTGATATTTTTATAAGCAAAAATGGAAAAGCACGTATTGTAAAAAATAAAAATTATGAAAGTAAATTTAATTCTAATATTTATAAACTTCAAAACTATCTAGATAATAGAGTTGTTATGGAATTACAAAAATATGTTTCTAAAGATACAGGAGCCCAAGAAAAATCTATTAGACTTGCTACAGATTGCGGAAGTGGAATAGTAACAATAGGAGTTCCTTATGCTAAATATCAAGCATACTCTAAACGTATCAAAAAAAGGGTAGGACTAAGAGGAACACAACCGTTTGAAAGAATGGTAGCTGATAAAGGAGATAGTATACTAAGGTCACTCGCTACATACTCAAGGAGGATAAATAAATGACAGATGAAGAATTAGAAAAATCACAAGATTATGCTATTAATAATTGGTTAAAAACTTATCAACCTATTAATGAAATTGCAGAAGTTTATGATATTCATACAGAAAGTTTAGAAGATGATGTCAAAAACTTGGCACTACAAAGAACAGGTTTTGAAAATTTACCCTTAAAATATATTACAGATAGAGGTTGGTATCGTCAGTATCAATATATGCTTTTATTAAAGAGTGAGAGTGAAATAGATATTCAAAGACTTATGAATTTAGCTTGGTTAGATGATTTATCTGATTGGCTAGAAGAAAAAAACAAAAATAAAGATTTTCCAAAATTGGAAAATGATAAAAAAATAACAGATGTTAGTTGTGCGAATGCATTAACTTATGAAACATATGAAGATGGTTCAGTAAGCGTGTATTCGTTACAACTGCATTTTAATATTAGAAAGACACAATAGTCTTTTTTTTATTTGAAAGGAGAGAAAAATATGGCAACAGATACAAATCCAGTTTTAAAAGATATTATGGCTTATGATGAGGCGCATTATTTTGGAATTGGAGATAAAATTGCTTTGGGAGGAGTAATTACTGAGATGTCAGAAAATGCGAATCCTATCGAGAAAGAAAAACAATACATTCACGAAAAATCAAAAAGAGATACTGTAACTGGCTTCAAAAATGAGTTTCCTTTAACAATGGATATGGTTCAAGGAGATGAAGTGTTTGATGATTTTTATGAACTTTGGTACAAGAGAAAAACTGGTTCTGATTTGAATAGAGATCACTATATTGTCGATTTGTGGAGACCAGTAGCAGAAACTGAAAATACGTTTCAATGTCGTAAAATTAATCAAACGGTTAAGATTACAGAAGCTACAAACGTAGCAGGAGAGCAAAAGACGATGTCGGGTTCTCTTTCTGGTGGCGATTTCATTTATGGAACCTTTAATACATCAACAAAAACGTTTACAGAAAGTGTGTAATTAAAATAGAAAGAGGTAATTTACTATGGAAAATATAAAAAGATTTAGTTATAAAGATACAGATAAAAAAATAGAAATAGAGATTTATGGTTTAAGATTTACAATTAATAAAAATGTAATAATAAATAAAGATATAAAAGAGATAAATGGTAAAGAGGAAGATAAGATTTTAAAAGAAATAGATGAAATTTTAGGAACTGGAGCAGTAGAAAAAATAAATAATCAAAGAGAAAAAGATGGTCACGATAAGATGGACATAAATGTTCAGTTAGCAGTTTTAGGCTGTATATATGAAACTTATATTAATGCCACAATTAACGATGCTACAAATGGAATGTTAAATTCATATAATGAAAAATTAAAAGAAATGAATAATTTAGGTAATAGGAAATATAGAAGAAATTATAATAGAGGAAGAAGATGTAGGAGATATTAGTAAGAAATGAAAGGAATGTATAGTAGATTACCCCATTTTGTGATAATAAAAAATGAGAGGATTACTATAAATACAGACTTTCGTATTTTTATCGATTTTGAAAATGAAATGCAAGGTAATAACCAAAAAGAAGCCATTAAAAAGGCTTTGATGAGATTTTACCCTGCTTTTTTTGTTATATACAAAAGAAATTTGATTTTAGAAGCTATAGATAAATTTATATGGTTTTATAGATGTGGAAAAGTAGAAGAAGAAAAAAAGAAGAAAATAGGAAAAAATTCTAGTTTACAGGTTTATTCTTATAAGCACGATGATTTATATATTTGGGGAACATTTTATCAATTGTATAAACTTGATTTAACGCAAGATTATATTCATTGGTGGAAATTTAGAGCGATGTGGCTAACGATTCCTGAAAATGCGGTTTATAGCAAAATAAAACGCTATCGTAGTTACGTTGGAAAGGACAAAGAACTTCTAGAATTACAAGAAGCTTACAGACTACCGATAACCGAAAAAGATATAGCAGACAAACTTAGAAGAGATAAAATATACGAATTGTTAAAGTAATCTTTCTGAAAGGAGAGATATAAATATGGCAGTAGCGGGCTGGTTGTCGTATAGCACAAAATTGGATACAGATGGATTTCAAAAAGGTGTAGATTCTATGACCAACAAAGCACGTGATGGTGGCGCTAAAATTAAAAATATAGTAGTAGGGTTAGGAATTACTAAAATAATTTCTACTGCTATAAATACTATTGAAAATTCTTTAGATGGTGCCATATCTAGAGTAGATACTTTAAATAATTACCCCAAAGTACTAAATAATTTAGGATTTAGTTTTGATGATGCAAAGAAAAGTGTAGATAAGCTTTCAACAGGATTGAACGGTTTACCCACAAAGTTGGATAGTGCTACAACTTCGGTCCAAAGACTAGTATCTAAAAATAATGATATTAATAAGTCAACCGATTACTTTTTAGCTATGAATAATGCAATTTTGGCAGGTGGAGCTTCTATAGAAATACAAGATTCTGCCTTAGAACAATTAACTCAAGCTTATTCAAAAGGAAAACCAGAATTAGAAGAATGGAAAACTCTGCAAATGGCTATGCCAGGACAATTAAAACAAGTAGCAAAAGCTATGGGCTATTTAAACGATTCTGATTTATACGAGGCGTTAAAAAATGGTAAAGTGTCCATGGAAGAATTTATGGACACTATAGTAAAACTCAACAAAGAAGGAGTAAATGGTCTTGCTAGCTTTGAAAAACAAGCAAAAGATGCAACGGGTGGAATTGCAACTTCTATGACAAATATGAAAACAGCCGTTACACGCGGTGTTGCTGGAATAATAGGAGCTATAGATGAAGCTTTATCTACCACAAAATACAAATCTATAAGTACCATAATTAATAATGTTGGGAAAGAATTTGAAAGCGGTTTAAAATTAATCAGTAGTGTAATAAAAGGCGATGTTTCCATAGAGGAAGCAATTTCTATTATGATAGAAAAAGCAATGAATGCAGTTTTAGGTATACTAGAAAAAATTAATGAAAACTTACCGATGTTTTACAGTAAAGGTGTAGAGATTATTACAAATATAGTAAATGGTATATCTGAAAAAATACCAGAACTAATTCCACAAATTATCGAAACAATGATAACAATGTTTATGTCAATAACTGATGAAACTAACATTCAAAAAATAACGGATGCAGGGGCAAAGTTAATCTATTCTTTAATTGATGGCATTTTAGCTTCTATTCCTAAATTATTAGAACATCCTGATTTTATCATAAAAGCATTTTTAAATATATTGAGTGGAGGACAATTTTTAATAAAAGAGGTAGGCTTCAATTTAATTAAATCATTAATATCTGGATTAATCGATTATATTCCTACACTTTTAGCAAGATTAACTGTTATAAAAGATAGTATAATAAATAAATTTAAGGAAATAGTTACTAATATACCAGAAATAGGTAAGAATATTGTAAAAGGAATATGGAATGGTATTAAAAATACAAAAGATTGGCTATTGAATAAAATAAAGTCTTTTGCTAAATCAACAGTAGATGGTATCAAAAAATTCTTCGGAATAAAATCCCCATCAAAAGTAATGGCACAACAAGTTGGACAATGGATACCCAAAGGAATTGCTGTTGGAATTGATGCAAATACAAATTCAATAGATAAAGTATTAAATGAATTAGACGACGAAATCGTTAGCAGAATGCAAAATGCTGTCAACTTAGAAACAGGTTCTATTAATACTAAAACAATGTTACAGACGAATGCTAGTTATAGTTCTGTCATTCAAGTGAATGCTAGTTTTCAAGGAAATGTAGATTTAGATAATACAAAAGTTGGACGAGTAGTTGCCCCAGAAGTAGCTAAAACTATCAAAATTGGTGGTTTAAAATGAGATTAAAATATGGCAATGTAGAGTTAAAAGTTTATAATGATTATTCTATAACGAAATCTAGTCAAAACGTAACTATCAATGATTTAAGCCTAGATTTTACCAATCACCCTAAAGAAGATTTACCACAAAAATATCAAGAAGTACAATTGATTGATAATGATGAGGTAACATTTTTTGGTTATGTAGATGATTATGATCTCGGAGAAATGAGAGAAAAAGATGTAGAGATAGATTTGAATATCACATTACTATCTCCTATGAAACTTACAACGTTAAGAACAGCAACTGCGATAGGAAATTACGAATTAAAAGAACTGATTTCAGATATAATATTAAAACCATTAATTGATGATGGTTTCACTATTGAAGAGATTGAGTTGGGGACTAAACAAGTAACTGTTAATTTTCTAAGCGAGACAATCGAAAGATGTCTAAACAATTTATCTAATGACCATAATTTTTGGTGGTTCATAGATGAAAATAAAAAAATTTATATAAGGGACTTAGAGTTGATGTTCAAAGGAGAATCGAAATATCGTTATGATGATACTCATAGAATAAATGGTTTGATGTATATTAAGCCTACTGTTTCTAGCGAAAATTATGCTAATGTAGTTAATTTTAAGAATGTAAGAGTGTATTCAGAAAGTTATGTTTCGTTTGCAGGAACTACAATTACAAATGAGCAAAATAAATTGATAGACGAAAATATGCAAATGAAGCAAGGAGATATACTGAATTTTAATCATCCAATAGATATCACAGTTAAAAACATCATTAAATCAAAAGAAAGCCATAAAACTTCTTCAATATATTATTTTGACCCATGTCCTCTTTCGATAACTGGCAAATATACAGACAATACTAAATTTGAAGTGTATATGTATGTGTCTGAAAATCAATTAATAATACCTAATAACGTCGGATTTGATGGAAGTAATGAGAATACTCAAGACTTTTTGTTACTTCGTGATAGTTTCTTTTCGAATTTAATAGTTGGGATAAAATATAATGGAACTAAAACAATCAAACAATTTAATTCAATAAATAGCGATAGTGCTTTAGTATGGACGGTCAATTCAGTTTATAATGATAAAGCCATTGCCGATAAAAGAAATGTGATTAGTAAATCAGGAATTATAGAATATACCATTGACATGAAAGAGTCTTGGCATACATTGCAAGAATTAAGAGAAATAGCAATTTCTTATATGAAAAATAACAGTTTAGAATTAGACGGTGAAATAGAGATGAAGATGGATGCATGTGAAATGCGCGTAGGAGATTTAATCTATATTAACAAAATGTTAATTAATAACAAATTTATAGTAACATCCATTCAATCTAATTATTATAGTAACGAACTTGAGTATGTTGTAAAATGCAAAAATGCAAATATGTTAAATAACTTTATTGATGTTTTTAGAGGAAAAACAGAGCAACAAACAACGGAAAAATCTTATAATTACTTCATAACGCACTATTCAGAAGAGGAAATCAAAGAAGTTCATGAGGTGGTACAATGATAGTTAAAAATGATTATGTGAAAATAAAAACAATGAATAAAGAGTATACATTGCACAATTATATATATGATGAGTATTTAAAAAGAATTGCGATGAGACAATATGAAAATCAAGATAACATAAGTGAAATAAGAAATTCTCTTAAGTTATATAGAGTATATATAAAGCTAGATGAATCATTTGAAAGTATAACAGAAAAAACAAAAAATGATTTTAATTTAGCAGTATATGGTTCTATGATTCAAAATGGGAACTCCCAAACAATAGAAATAATATATGATTACAATTGTTCAGATAAGCTAGTAGATATAAAGACAAATGAAATTGTAAATATTAAAGGTTATGCAAATAGAAAAATAACGGCATTAGGCTTTGGTAATGATGATATTTTAGCAGTGCTTGATTTATCAAGTTATAGTATTTATGTTCCAGCAGATGCTCACTTAACTTTTACAAGGAAAGATATCATTGCAACAGATTCAATATGCGTAGGGTATAAATATCCCGTTCATTTAGCACTAACAACAAGAGATTATGTAAGTATTAATGATCCAACAGGGGAGCATCTATACGAAAAGGATGCTAAGTTATTTTCAATTGGATTCGGAAGAGTGAAAAATAGTCTCGATGAGGAATTTGTAATCGGAAAAGATGTAGAACTTGTAAAAAAGAGTGACACTTCCTATAGTTTTAACTTAAAAGTAGATACAGATCGAAATATTTATCCATTCGTTAGTAGATATTGTAAAAGTACAATGTTTCCAACAGCACCAAACTTTAAAAGAGAAATACATCCCATGAGTAATTTATATACTGGAACTAGAATGCCTATGATTTCAAATTATAAATATATAATCTATAAATTCAGACTGTGTTATTGGGATAGAGGTTGTGTTTTTCATTGGTTGGATGAATATTACACAATGAACTTAGCTAATCAATCAAAAGGATTGTTTGAGATAGTTACAAAAATAGAAAGGAGTGTTAACAATGGCTAAATTTGAGTGGAAAAATGGCGTTTTAGTTCAAAATGCAAAAGTACAAATTGACGGACAATTATATGATGTTACCCCTGAACAATATGAGGGGGAAACACCTTTATCAGCACAGAATTTAAACGCAATGCAAGATGGTATATATGAGGATATGATAACAATAGGTACATGTACAGATGAAGAGTTAGCAGAAGCAATTGCTAATTCAGATTAGAAAGGAGAAATAAATATGTATAAAAACAAACAAAAATTCGAGTGGGGGGGGGGCAGTTTTAACAACTAGCTCTTCTCTTGAAAGGAGGGAGAGGCTAAAATATAATTCTCTCTCTTCTTATTTTGAGGTGTATTATGAATAATGTATTGAAAGATATAAATGGTAATATTTTAGATCCTATAATTCCACGATATGAAAAAGGAAAAGGCATCAAATTTGGAGAACCTTTTAAAACAGGACGTAAGATACTTTATGACAATCAGTTAAGAGACGAATATGGTCTCTTTTTTGATGTTGGAATGTTACCAAACGCAGGAAACAAATCTATCGAATTAGGTAGTTTCAATTTTAAAAATAAATTAGTTACTGAAATGCGTGGTAGTTCTGTTTCTGCTATCGGAGAGGTGGTGCCATTCCCACGATATGTGAATTCTTCTAGCAACATTGGTTGTGCTGTTGTAGGTAGCAATAAGATATCGATTGATACAGTTAATGATTCTAGTAGGTTTCATGGTATTGTTTATTTTTCGTACATAAATACAAATTCATAATGCTAGTTGAAAAGCGAAATATGTGAATAATATAGTTTTAAAAAATGACAGTGGAGAAATAATGAATCCGAAAATTCCACGATATGAAGAAAAAATATTGTATGAAAACATCAAGGGTACAAGTGAAAAAATTACTTTGATAGATAATGTTGATAATTATAAGTATTTAGAAATATATACTAAAGCTGATAATGATTATGGGCAGACTTGTACTAAAATTGATTTGTCACAAGAAAACAAACATTTTAACATCAATCAAATCTATATATCAAGCGCACATAGTGATGCAATATTAAAGGTTGCAATGCTTAAAATTAACAATAACTTTATTGAAGTATTAAGAAATGGTGGAGTTAGGATGGAATCTGCAGGAATAACATTAAATTCAAACTGGAAAGTATCCATTACTAAAGTAATCGGTTATAAATAACACAGGTAAGGAGGAACAAATGGATAGAAAAGATATAGAAAGGTTACAAGAAATAGATGACAGAAGTAAGTCAAATTTAAAGAGAATAGACAAACTAGAACCTAAAGTTGAAGATATTCATAATCTTACAATTGCAGTAAAGGAAATTGCCACAGAAACTAAATTGATGCGAGAAGATATGAATAAAATTGACAAGAGAGTCATTGCAATTGAAGAAAAGCCATCGAAAAGAATTGAGCAGATGATAGGTTATATATTATCTGCTTTAATTTGTGGTTTAATTGGCTTTGCTTTAGCAAAACTAGGGTTGAAATAGAAAGAAGGTAAAATATGGATTTAAATATAATTATAAACTATGTAAATGTAGTTATTTTGGGGATTTGTTTATGTATAGGATATATGCTAAAAAATGCTGTATCATCAAATAAAATAAACAGATACATTCCTTTGATTATGGGAATTTTAGGTACTGTATTAGCAATTGCATCAAATATCCATCAAATAAATTTAGAAATTATTTTAATGGGTTTAATAAGCGGATTAGCTAGTACAGGATTATATGAAACATTTAAAAATTTAATCAATAAAAGAGAGTAAATAGAATGAAAGTAATGATTAGCCAACCTATGAAAGGAAAAACAAATGAAGAAATAAGAGCAGAAAGGGAAGAATTAATAAGAGAACTAGAAAAACAGGGTTATGAAGTTGTAGACACTGTAATAGATGATTTTATCGAGGGCGAAGGCAATGATTATGCCATTAGATGTCTTGCAAAATCAATTGAGTTTATTGCAAATGTAGAAGCAGTTATTTTTATGCCTGGTTGGAAAGAGGCTAGAGGATGCAGAATAGAACACGAAGTTGCTTTAAAATACGGGAAATTCGTAAAGGAGAGTGAATAAAATGGAAAAAGCAATGTACCCAAGTCCATATATGCGGATAACTCAGAAAGATCATACTGGAACTCATGCACATAGTTGGGCTGTAGATGAGGCTGGCAGCGATGGTGGAATAGATTATTTAGTTGCACCATTTACAGGAAAAATAAAAAAGATTTATAAGGCAGATGCAAATGAAGTATGGTTAGAAAGCTGTGATCCAGTAGAATATCCAGATGGGACTATTGACTATATGACAGTCTTATTTGCACACGATAATGATGTTTCTAATTTATATGAAGGACAAATTATAAAACAAGGACAACGGTTTTACGAAGAAGGAACGAAAGGAAATGCAACAGGAAACCATTGTCACATCGAATGTGGTTTAGGAAAGTTTACTGGAACTGGTTGGTATAAGAATCCAGCAGGGTACTATACTATAAACAATTCTAAATTAATTACAGAATGTTTATTCATTGACGATACGTATCATATTATGAATACAAAAGGTTATTCGTTTAAGCATATCAAAGATGCTTTTTCAAATAAGAAAAACAATGATAGTAAACTATATGTTACTTTAGCAGATATGTATGTACGAAATAGTCCAGAAGTTAGAGATGACAATCATAAACTTGTAAAAGATTTGACAACAGATGGAAAGAAAAATGCAACAAGTAGCAACGAAGATGATTGGGCTTTATATAAAAAAGGAACAGTATTTACTGCTAGACGTCTTATAAATAATTCTGATGGTTCTGTTTGGGCAGAAAGCCCGAGCGGATATATCTGTATTAAAGATAATGAACAAATATATTGTAGTAAAAAGGCTTAAGGTTAGAGATAACTTTAAGTCTTTTTTTATTGGTAGAAGAATAGGAATTTATTAATCTACTCAAAATAATAACAGAAGAAAGTGATAACAGGAGGCTTGACAAAATGTTAAAAAAGGGTATAGTAAGCTTTACCAATTTGTGGTATTCTATATTTAGAATAGATGGTAGGAGTGTGAAGAAAATGGAAGGAGAAAGAGTTACCGTTTTTGATGTTGCAAATTTTTTTAGAAGTAAAGAAAGTATGACACATAAAAAACTTCAAAAACTAGTATATTATGCTTATGCTTGGTATATAGCATTATATAATGAAGATATGAATGATATTGTTGATAGATTATTTGAGAATTGCCATTTTGAGGCTTGGATACATGGCCCTGTATGTCCAGAATTGTATCATAAGTATTCAAATAATTATGGTGTAGTTGATAAATATAGAGGAGCATTAAATAAAAATATTTCTGGAGAAATAAAAAAGTTTTTAGAATCTATTTATAAAACATTTGGAAAATACACAGGTGATGAATTAGAAGTTATGAGTCATTCAGAAATGCCTTGGCAAAATGCTAGAGATACTACGCCTGCTTATGAGCCATCAAATAAGACAATTCTAGAAAGAGATATGTTTATTTATTACAATAATTTATAATGACAAAATCAAAAAAGAAACCTAAAATTTCAAAAGTTCCTACATCTAATGTTACTAATACTGATATTTCAAATAAAGATAAGCATTTAATAATTTCTTATATATATTTAGATTTAGAAAATAAAAAGTATTCTATGAATTTACTAGGGAGTAATAGAGAAATTATAAATTTTTATAGTGATTTTAATGAAAAGCTCAAAGAATATAGTGAATTTGAAAATTTTAGAAAGAAAATTACAACTGACAAAACATATTCAAAAAGAAATCATATACATCCAATAGATTGGGCAGATAACCAAATTAGAGAATCTAGTTTTACTAGTTTAAATTCTCATCAAATGGAACAAATTAGTGAAGATTGTTGGCAATTAGGAATAAATAATGATGGTTTTAGAATCCATGGGTTTTTTATTGAAAATGTATTTTATATTGTATGGCTTGATCCTAAACATAATTTATATCCAAGAAAATAGCATTACGTCAAAATTAAATTTAGAGTGCAATACTATAAGTTTTTTTGTTTGTAATATCTTTTTAAAAGCATTAATTTAATATTTTCAACGTATTAAGTTTTTAAAAAATGTTAAATTGCCTTAATGAAAATATCAAATTCACTAAATCAAGGTACTAAGATTTGTCAAATTGGCGATTTGCAGTACTTCTTTTTTTGTGACATAATAACCAACGAAAGGGGGATTTAATATGTATAGAACTTATGTTTTGAATGAAGAAGAGATAAAAAAGTTTTCACAATTAACTGATTTGAAATGTGATAAAGTTATCTTATCAAAAGAAAAAGATAGTTATTACGCAACTGTTTTTTCTAGTACAGATACAACAATAAGAGTTAGCAAAGAATTAGCATTAAAATTTATGCGATAAAACTCTGTTGCCATTACGTTATTGTAATAAGGAGGAGAGGGGTTTACTTTTCTTTCAATATATGCTACATTTTAATCGGTTTGATAATTTACATTCCTGAAAGCGGCTGTTAGTATAGGGTTACTCTTTTATTTAGTCAGTTAGAATATGGTATGCGGTATTTCATAAAAATATATATATAAAAACAGGCGTTCCCCATCCGTGCCCCACAAAAATGAAATATACTGTTATTGTTCAACGATAGAGGAAACCCTCCGTCGCTACCATTGGGAAATCTGTTCGAACTATTCGGACTTTAGATACAGGACTTGTCAAAAGTCTTTTTTGTGTTATTATGAATATGTCAAGGAAACTTGCATAAAATAAAAAAGTTAATAACAAACAATAAGTGAAATTGGAAAAAGAAAGTCATCTAGTATGATGCAAACGAATTTCTCAAAGGTCCTATAAGCCCCATAGAGAGCGCTCTCTATGGGGCTTTTTCTCGCGCGCTGTCGGTGTAGGTATTCTACAACTTCGATTTCTTTTCTTTTATAGTTATCTAGTCTTTTGTTCAATCGAAGTTTTGAATACAATTCACATTTGTTTTGATGTGATAATACTTTTTTCGTTATAAGAAACCGCTCACATCAAAACTCTCACACATTATTATTGATTTTGTATTTCGTTTTGAAATAATGTGTGAAAATGTGAATAAAAATTTAGTATATATTAGAAAAATGATTTTCTCTTACATTAATTGATTTTCATTTTTCTAATAATGCGTAGCATTCGTCAATTTAGTAAATATAAAAGTATTTTACTGTTTATAAAATTTAGCACCATTTATTTTTTGTGAAAATTTTATAAACTATACTTGTATTAGTAATAAAACTAGGTATGAAATTGACGATATACTAAATTTTCTACACCGACAGCGCGCGAGAAAAAGCCCCATAGAGAGCGCTCTCTATGGGGCTTATAGGACCTTTGAGAAATTCGTTTGCATCATACTAGATGACTTTCTTTTTCCAATTTCACTTATTGTTTGTTATTAACTCTTGCTATACGTCTAGTGCGTATAGCAAGAGGATAGCATCTGAAATCAACTAATGTTGAAATCAGATGCTTTTGCTATTTTAGAAGTAAAATAATTACCACTAAGAATAGGAGTAATATAATGGAATAAAGAGAAAATTCTCTTTTAGTCATAAATACCACCACCTTTCTTTTATCAAAAGATAATTGAAAGGGAAAGAACCTGATATTTTCAAATGTATACAAAAGTATTATAGTAAACCTTTGTTCATTGCACAATGCATTTATATTAAATTATGACAATTTAGTAAACAAACTTGTAATTTGGCAAAGTCAAATTTAACAATAATAGAGATGAATATGGATTTCTTATATAATCTAAAATATGAAATATTTAACTTAAAAAATTTGGATGTTGCATTTAAAATTCAAAAACAAACATGGCCTGATGACCCAGACTATGCTGATTTGTACAATAAAGTTATTAATTCAAAAGATGATAATTATTTTTTTCTAGTTTATGACAAGAACATTTTAGTTGGCATAACAGGTGTAGATGTTTATGATAAATATCCAAATACAATATGGCTTGATTGGTTTACTATTTTACCAGAACATAGAAGAAAAGGATATAGAGAAAAAGTATAGTATTATTAGATACAATACATTATTGCAAAAACTTAAATAAATATGATTGCTTTAGAATTGATACCACATATTATGAAAATAGACCAGCATTAATTTTATATGATAAAGTAATGCAACTAAAAGAAGATTATACAATTGAAGATACAGAAAATTATAAAAATAATTTTATAATTTATAGTTATAGTTTAAATGGAAAGATAGAACCTTGGAATAATACTTGGTTTAAAAGACTACTATGATAAATGTAATTAAAAGTTATTGTATCTCCTATTTTAAGGTATCATTGGGAAATCTGTTCGAACTTTTCGACGTAAATTTTTAGACTAAATTCCGTTTTTTAACGGATTTTTAGTTTTCTTAGATTTATTGCCGTTTTTTGAACTTAATTCCGTTATTTATTTAAAACGGACTTCCAAATAAAAACTAGCGTTCGAATTTTTTAAACTCATTTTTCTTGACAAAATCGAACAATCATGATATACTAAGTGCCACTTTAAGGGGGACTAGCTATGAAAGACATGTATGTTGATTTTAGCGATGCTTTTATAAGAAATGTAGCAATAGGACTAGAAATCCCAATAGACGAAAACTACATCACAACAGAACAGTGGGGAGTACTACAAGGAACTCTAGCATCCTGTGCCATCTGCTATTATTTTGGAAAGATGCATATGATAGTATTGCAAAATGCATTAGAAAGAAACTTAGGAAAAAATGGTATTTGGCCAAGACTTACAGAAGAACAAGTAGAAAATCACATTAATGCACTACAAAAAGCACAAAAAAATAAAGAATCATTTCAAAACAAACTAATAACAAACGTAAACCTATCATCAGAAAATTCTAATACTTTTAAAGACTGTGTTGAAAAAATAGATAGTATCTTTGAAGAAAATTGCGATGAACTACAGTTAATCATAAGACGACCAATATATTATATAGAAGATGAAATCATCAGCAGAAAAAATATAGAAAACTATATGAATCTAGAAAATAATATAGAAAACACTAAAGATTACTATATATTAAAAAAGGTAGGAATCGAAGATTATCTAGCTAAAAAAGAGCCAAGTGGTAAAACCCCAATGATAAAAAAATAAGAAGAAAATGGAGAAAAAATGAAAAAATTAAATTATATGGATAATAATACTTTAGAGTACGTGAGCCTAGAAGCTACTTTACGAAAAAATATAAGGGAGCAAGAACTAAATAGCTTTTATCATAGTATTCAGGATAAGAATTTAAGCAAAATATTTCATAAAATGATGGATCAAGAAGTATTAAATACAAAAGAATTAGTGGACTATATATCAAATGGAGAAAATACCTTACAGGTACAAATTTATACAAAGAATTACTTTAACTTATTTGAATATCAAAATGAAACTAGAATGACATCAGAGGAATATACACTTTATATGGATTTATGTGCCAATCAACACATATTTGGAAGTACTGTAGCACATGAAGCTATAGAAAAATCACAAGCTTTTAATAATAATACAGTATTACTAAACTATATTGGATATACACCGAAAGTAAGAGCAGAAAAAATAATTCCATTCATACCTAAAAAAATAAAAGGTGGAATGCAACAAGCTTAATTTAGAAGCTTTTTTTCTTGCTATTTTAAAAAAAGTGTTATAAAATACTAATGTATGAATTGCCCCGTAGCCAAGTGGTAAGGCAGAGCGCTCTGACCGCTTTATGCGCTAGTTCGAATCTAGCCGGGGCAGCCATATATTTTTTATTATGAGGAGTGAAATTATGAATCACGAATTAGCAGAATTATTGTTTCCAAATATAAAGAAAACAAGAGAAGAAGTAGAAGCAAAATTTCCAGATAGAAACCTAAAAGAAGGAGCAATGGTAACACGGTTTGGACCATCTCCAACAGGTTTTCTGCATATCGGAAATCTTTATGGTGCATTTATTGACTCAGTAATGGCTCATCAAACAGGAGGAGTTATGTATTTACGCCTAGAAGACACAGATAGTAAACGTCAAGTAGAAGGAGCTAGTGATTTAATTCTAAATTCTCTAAAACACTTTCATATAGCATATGATGAAGGCTATGGAAAAGAAGGATTTTATGGACCATATGTGCAAAGTGAACGTAAAGAAATTTATCAAGTATTTGCAAAAGCTTTAGTAGAAGAAGGAAAAGCTTACCCTTGTTTTATGAAAGAAGAAGAACTACAAGAAATAAGAGAAGGACAAGAACTTCGAAAAGAAATTACTGGTATTTATAAGCATTATGCCGTAGATAGAGATTTATCATTAGAAGAAGTAAAAGAACATTTAGAAAAGAAAGATGAATACGTTATTCGAATTAAGTCTCCTGGAGATATGGATAAACAAATTATACTCCATGATTTAATCAAAGGAGATATTCTTTTACCCGAAAATATCATTGACGAAGTAATTCTAAAAAAAGATGGAATTCCAACTTATCATTTTGCCCATGTGGTAGATGATCATTTAATGAAAACAACACATGTAATTAGAGGAGACGAATGGGTATCAAGTTATCCAAAACACTTACAACTTTTCCAATTACTTGGATGGAAAAGTCCAAAGTACGCTCATCATGCAGCACTAACAAAAAAAGAAGATGGAAAAGTGCGTAAATTAAGTAAGAGAAAGGATCCAGAGTTCTCTGTAAGCTACTACCAAGAAGCAGGAATTCCTGCAGAAGCTTTAAGACTATACTTAGCAACTCTAACCAATACAAACTTTGAAGAATGGTATTTACAAAACAAAGATAAAACGATAGCGGACTTTACCTTTAGTTATAAAAAAATGCCAGTAGGGGGAACCCTTTTTGATATGGAAAAGTTAAATAACATTTGCCGTACCTATTTCTCAAGATTAAAAGCAGAAAAACTCTATGAAGATGTATTATTATATAATGAAGAATATGACAAAGAATATGCAGGCATAATGAAAAAAAATAAAGAAAGATTAGTTTCATTTTTAAATATTGAAAGAGATGCCAAACGTCCTAGAAAAGATATTGCAACTCTAAAAGATTTAAAAGAAGAAAGCTCTTATATGATTGATGAATTCTTTTTTCAAAACGCAGAAAATACTTATAAAATAGCAGAAGAGAAAAACTATGATATAGAACTACTAAAAAAATATAGTGAAGAATTTAGCGAAAGTGACTCTTATGAAGAGTGGTATGAAAGAGTAAAAAGATTTGCTCAAGATAATGGCTATGCTAGTGAAGTAAAAATGTATAAAGAAAATCCAGAAAATTATAAAGGACATGTAGGAGATATTTGTGAAATGATTCGCTTTTGTCTAACAGGTAGAACAAAAACACCAGACCTATATCAGATACTTTCTATCCTAGGAAAAGAAAATTTTAAAAAAAGAGTAATTTTTTTCGAAAATGTACGTTTGTAAATGATGTGAAACAAAAAAATAAAGAAAAGTGACTCAAA
>CAMNSB010000014.1 GCA_946554325.1 uncultured Mycoplasmatota bacterium | reverse complement strand
TAAGTTCATTCATCATTAGTTTTTGGCTTCACCAACACTACTTGACATTTAACCTTTACTTTCCTCTAATTTAAAGTCTTGATTTTTCCTAAGATATATTGGTCAAGTCGGTCAATGTCATCTACGTTAATTTCATCATTTTCTTCTGCATCCATTGTTTTATAAAGCAAATGGTCCTTTGTATATTTTAGTTTACCTAAAACTTGATTAATCATAATATCAAAGTCATCTACGTTGATTGCAGCATCCTGTGTATTCTCACCACGTACAGCAATATAGGCTTCATCATATACCTTACTGTTATACTCTAGGCGAACCACAAGTCCTGTTGCAACACTTACTTCTTCTTGCTTCTCAATTCTTGCTCCATTTATATCATAGAATTTGATAAGTGATTCTCTATTGTCTAGTTTTGATAAGAAGACATCTAGTGTTTCTCCCTCATCTGCTCCAATTATGATATTTTTAATCGCATCTGGGTCAATTTCTAGCATATTGACGACTTCTCTACGAACATCATAAACCTCGCTTGTAATCTTTAGATTTAAAACACTAATATTGACAACAGCTTTTACTTCGGGATTCTTCTTACTACTAACCGTTAGAACGGTATCTCCTAATGCTTTTGCTGTTACAGTTCCCTCATCTACTGTAGCAATACTCTCATCTTCAATCGCCCAGATTAACTCTTTGCTAATGGCGTCTTCTGGTAATAAGTCTGGTTCTAAATCTATGACATCTCCTACTTCCATCAATAAGAAGTCATCTAATTTAATATCTGTTAATTTTTTATCACGAATGACGCTTATGTGAACTTCTTTTCTAGAGCCATCTTCTGCCGTTACTGTAATTACAATATCGTTACTTCCATAATCTAAGTAGTTGTTCTTATCTCCTGTAATGGTTGCTGTTTTACTTTCTAAAATAACATCAAAGTCAATCAGTGCAACATCTTCTTCTACTTCCACTTCGTAACTTTCCACCGTAGATGTATATTCTGGAGAAAGCGTTCCACTAGACGGAATAATATTTTCAATATTGGTGTTACTTGAAGGATTTTTTTCTATCAAGATTTCATAAGTATTCACGCTTCCGTCTTCTGCAGTTACTACTACTTCATAGCGATTCATACCAATTGCTAAAATCTGTTTTCCTACTCCAGTCACTGTTGAGGTAGCACTTGCCGTTGCTTCAATCATTACTTCTGTTGTTCCTTCTTCTACTGTAACGTGATAAGTATGTAGCTCTTTACTAAATGGCTGGTCCATCTCGCCAGGAGTAACTGACAGACTTAACAACTCATTATCACTCGCTGCTTTTCTTGTTACTTTTAAAGTATACGTTCTAAGGAATCCTTTCATACTTGTGACATTTAAGTAAATATAGTTTTCTCCTGTTACTAGAGTATACGTTCCATTTCCCTCAAGGGTGGCAGACTCATCTTCTAGTATTCCTTCCACATCAATGGATGAAATATCTGAATCTACTTCTACTTCGTAATAGTTATGTTCTTTTACAAACTCTGGAGCAAGCGTTCCTTCACTGATGTTGATTGCACGCAAGTAGTTATTTACTTCCGGTCGTTTGATGACTGTTAGCGTATAAGTCGTCTGTCCTCCTAGGCGGTCTGTTACTACAATTTCTACTGGATTTGGACCAATAACGAAGTCTTTATTACCCACAATTTCATAAGTTGCCGTATCATCTTCTTTCTTAATATCAAGTGTTAGTGAATTTACTTCATTTGGAACACGAACTACATAATCTGTCGTATTCTTGTCAAACTCTGGTGCTAGCATTCCTTCGTGTGCTTTAATATCTAGAAGTTTTGAACTAATGAGATCACCCCTTCTAATCCGTAGTATATAAGTATTTACCGTTCCGTCTTCTGCCGTTACTACGACATCGATTTTGTTCTCTCCTACATCCAAACTATGAAGTCCATCTCCAGTAATTACGGAACCTTTATCTTTCGCATAAGCGACTACTGTAATTTCCGAGATGGAATGGTCCACATCTACTGTATATTCTTTTACTTCAGGGTCGAATACAGGAGTAAGGGTTCCTTCATTTACTCCTAAGAACATCAATCCACTTTCACTGCTTTTTCCTTTATTGACAATCAGTGTATACGTCCTTGTCGCTCCATTTTCGGCTGTTACCACAATTGGGAATTGATTTCTTCCTTGTTTTAAAGTATGGAATCCAAGACCAGCTACTGTTGAGGTTGCCGATTCTGGTTTCCCGTTTAAAACAATGGAATTGATACTAGAGTCAACATCAATGATGTAGGGACCACTGTTGGTTTTCTCAAATGATGGTGTTAGTTCCCAAAGGTTCGTAGTTAGGCTATCTAAGTAGTTATTATATGATGCTTCTTTTTCCACTTGGAAGGTGTACGTTTTTTTCGTTACACCATCTTCGGCCGTTGCAACAATGGTGATTGTATTCGTATTTCCTGATAAGGTATGGTTTCCTGTAATCTCATAAGTCGTGCCTGCTACATATGGCTCTACTTTTTCATTTAGGGAAACCACGTTGCTATCTACTTTTAATTTATAGTTCTCTCTATCTTTATCAAATAGTGGTGAGAAAGTAACTCCCTCAAACTCTACTGATTTTAAGCGTGCATCGCTCGACTTAATACGGTAAACAATCACCGTATAAACGCGCGTTTTTCCGTCCTTACTCGTTACTACGATTTGTATTTCATTTCTACCAGGTTTAATGGCATGTGTTCCAAAGCCCACTGCTTTGGCATCTACACTTTCTAAGACTCCTGTTACCTTCACTTCTTCAGTACTATAAGGAACTGTCACTGTGTAGGCCGTTGTATCTGGGTCAAAGATAGGACTCATCGTCTCCTTTTCTACTCTTAAATCTAAAAGACGATTGCTATATTTTGCTTCCTCTTGCACTAAGACATTTATGTTGTAGACTCTCTCATCTCCATTTTCGGCAGTAACAATAATTTTTACTGGATTATCTCCCTCATGGAAATTCTCGTTTCCTTCTATTCTGTAGCTTGCATATTTATCTTCTAGTTCCACATAGAAGTCTAGCTGTTTTATATGATTTGGAACTTCTAATGTATAATCCGTCTTTTCCCTTTCAAATGGCTCCTTCCGATAAGCATCTAGCGCCGAGAATGATGCAATATAATTGTTATCAGACTCTACTCTGTGTATGTGAAGAGTGTAAGTTCTAGAAGTTTTATCACGAGCAGAGACAGTAACATAGATAAGATTTTCTCCCATTTCTAGAGTGTAATATCCAGCTCCTGTTACAGTTGTCAGTTGGCTGTTTGGAACAGCTAAGACTGTAATGTCACTTACATCTCTTGGCACATCTACATAATAGAATAATGTATCTTGTTCAAACTCTGGTGTTAATTCCCCTCGGTTTGTTGAAAGCATTAATAAGTGGTTATCATATTTTCGTTTTACGGCCACTTCATAGTCTCTTGTGCTTCCATCTTCGGCAATTACTGTTAGAAAAATTGAGTTTACTCCAAAGTCTAGTGAATAAGTACCATTTCCTGTTACGACAGTTGAAGTATCCGCTCGTGGAATTCCTTCAATCGTGACTGATGCTGTATCATAGGAAACTTCTGCTTCAAAATAATTGTCAACAATATTTTCCTCTGTAATTAACTCATCCTTATTTACTTTTAGACTCTTTAAGAAATTATCACTACTAGCTCGCTTATTGACGGTTAGTTTATAAGTTGTACTGACTGTTTTGTCCTGACTTTCCAAAATGATAATAACCGTATTCTCGCCTGTTTTTAAATTGTTATTTCCCACAACACGATAAGTAACATCGTCCCGTTCTGGAACAATCGTCATATTAAGCCTAGTTACTGTGGAGTCTGCATCCACTGTATAAGTAAAGCGGTCACGATGGAAGTCTTCTATTCGCCTTGCATTATGAATCGTCAACTCTTTTAAGTGGAGTCTTGTTGACTTCTCGCGAGTAATTACTACATTGTAAATTTGTGTCTCTCCCGTTGCAGCGATGGATGCAATCTGGAAGGCATTCGTTCCGACACGAAGTTCTTTTTCTCCTGTTCCTTGTACCGTCGTTGTCATATCTTCAGCCACTGCATCTAATTTAATTTTAGATACTCCATAAGGTACCGTTGCTACATAGTTGTAAACTAATTTGTTAAACTTCGGTGTTAGTGGATAAATGACCCCGGATGAGACGGTAAGCGACTGCAAGTAATTATTGTACCCTTTTTCTTTTTCGGTATGAATGGTATACGTTCTAGTCGTTCCGTCTTCTGCTGTTACGATTATTTTAACATCATTATTTCCAGGCATCAAGTAAGTCGTTCCCTGTGTATGTACCTTCGCCGTCTTTACTTCTGTCTCATATTCTAGTTCTACTTTATCATAAGTCGACGGAATGGTAACAAAGTATTCTAGTTTCTCTTTATCAAAGTCTTCTAGTGTAATTTCTGGGTCTTTTAGTCTTAGAGACGTAAGATAGTTATTACTAGATTTTTTTCTTACGATATCTAAGGTATAGACCGTTTTATCACCAATATTATTTTCTACTTCTACCCGATATGGATTGTGTCCTGTCTTTAATAAAATGTTCGTCGCTTGTACTTCTTCTAATGTTTTATCATCAAAGACTCTTACAATCTGTCCATTATGGAACTTGGTCACTTCAATATTGATATTTTCTATTTCATTTTCTACTTCTACCGTATAGTCTAGTGTCTCTTCTCTAAACTCTGGAGAAAGTGGACAAGTCTCTTTCGTACAGTCTCCGCTTAAGAAAATATCTTTCAAGTTCTTCTCTGTAGAAATACTTTTTACGACTGTTAAATGATACACCTTCGTTGTTCCATCTTCTGCCGTTACTACCACATCAAAGTTATTGCTCTCATCTTCCAACGCATACGTTCCCGTTCCACTTACTATTTTCGCATATGGTTCATCATTTGGCGTTGCATCAATTGTAATTTCTGCTAAGTCACTACGTACTGCTACCGTATAAGACTCCCCACTTGGTGTAAAGGTTGGTGTAAATCTTCCTTCATCTGTTGTCAACTCTTTTAGGGTTGCGTCACTTGACTTTAAATCTCCTATATGAACAGTATAAGTTGTCTGTGACGTTTTATCTGGACTTTGTACTGTGATTTCATACGTATTATTTGTACTATCATAAAGGAAGTTTTCAGGAAGAGTGACAAGGGCATCTGGGTCAGTTGGAATCGCTTTTACGTCAGGCTTTGCAATTGAAGTAATTCCACGTGGTATTAATAATTCATACTCTGTTGTCGTAGGACTGAAAACAGGGCTCATCTTACCAAAGGCAAACTCTAGTTTTGCAAGTGTAGAGTCACTTCCCTTTTCTCGGTCAATGGCAATTGTGTAAGTCTCTTTTGTAAACCCATCTTTCGCTGTTACGATAATTGTGTAAATATTGGTTGCGGTACTTGATAATATCAAAGAAGACGTTTTTGTAACAGTCGCATTGGCGTCAATCGGTAGTGCTTCAATCTCACTAGATAGAACTACATTCTTACTATTTGGCACTGATAAAGTATAGTCGTGCTTATCTTTATCAAATACTTCATTTAATGTATATCCTTCTATCTTTAGACTCTTAAGCCTTGCTTCATCTGTTCTATCTTTATGAATATGGATGGTATAGGTCTTCGTAGTTCCATCTTCTGCGGTTACTACAATCTCTCTAACTGAAGCCCCATCAGGAACTACCATCGGTTCTGTACCACTTGTTTTGGCAAAGCGGTCTTCTGTCACAACCGTAAATGATAAAAGAGAAGCACTGGAATCTAGGTAAATATTATAATCATCTTTTGTATAACTGAAGGATGGCGTTAACTCTCCGACACTTGGAATGATATCAATTAAATTTGCATTGTTAGAGGCAGGGCGATTCACTGTTAACTTGTACGTTCTCTTTTCGCCATTTTCGGCAATAACTACAATATCAAAGTGATTTTCTCCTACTTTTAGTACTTTGTTACCAATGCCTTCTATGGTTGCCCCCTCTTCTGCTGTAGCATTAATTTGGACATTGGCACATCCTTCTTCCACATCTACATGATACTCTTCATGTGTTTTATCAAAGGATGGACTTAACGGTCTCGTTTCTCCTTTCGCTTTTACTTCAAGTGAAGTTAAGTGATTGAGACTTTTTAGTTTTCTTTCGACTTTTACATAGTAAGTTCTCTTAATTCCTGTTGGTGTTGTTACCGTAAGTGGGAAAGTATTATCCCCTGGCTTTAATAAATGCGTACCGTCTCCTGTTAAGGTATTAGTGGTAATTTCAGGCTCTGCGGCAATATTAATAGACTCTACTTCATTTTCTACGGTAACGGTATATGTTAAATTTGTCTTATCAAACTCTGGAGAAAGCTCTCCTACATTTGGATAAATATAGGCTAAATAGGTATTCGCATAATTTTGCCTATTTACATTTAATGTATAAGTAGAAGGCCCTCCTCCGTTGCGGTCTCTTACGATAATTTGAACTTGATTCATTCCTACTTTGAAGTTTTCGTTGCCAACTACTTCCCAAGTGGCACCTTTATCAATTGGAACAATGGTAAGGTCCAGGTTTGTAATCTCATTATCTACAACTAGATTGTAATCATAGACATCTTGTGAGAACGTTTGATTTAATGCATAATCTTTTACTATAACTTCTTTTAGCTTTGATGAGACAATCTCATCTCTTGTGATATTTACGGTATAAATATTCGTTGTACCATCTTCTGCTACTACAGTTACTTGTAGAGAATTCTTTCCTACTTCCAGATAGTAACACTCAAGTCCAAGTGCATAAGCATTCGCATCTTCTGTCATACCAGTTAGAGTAACTTCTTCTGTCTCATAAGGCACTGTTACGTTATATTCATTCGTTGTTTTTATAAATTCTGGAGAAAGATTTCCGTCACTGGTTGCAAGAGTTGCTAAGTAGGCATTACTACTTCCTTTTCGGTTTACGATAATGGTATATGCTTTTTTGCTTCCAGCTTCACTAGTCACGGTTACTGTTACGTAGTTAATGCCAACCGTTAGTGGCACTTCGCCATCTCCTGTTATGGTAGCATTCTCATCTTCTGGTACTGCTACCACATCGAGCAGTTCACAGTCACGCTCGACATCTAAATAGTAAACGGTTGTTGTTTTCGCAAAGGTTGGAGATAAACTATGTCCTAGTACTTCAAGGGATAAAAGATTATTATTACTTGATTTTTCCTTTTCTACATTTAAAACATAATCTTTTGTGGTTACTCCATCTGCTGCTGTTACTCGGATGATTACTTCGTTTGCTCCCAGTGAAAAGTCGTGGTTTCCAATAATCTCATATGTGGCATTACTATCGATTGTAGTTGCATTAATATATAAAGAAGTCTGTGTGGTTTTCAAATTGTACTGAGTGGTATCACGATGGAAGTTTGGTGCGAGGTTAGAGTCCATCACTTGCAAACTCGCAAGACGCGCTTCTGTATTTTTCTTTCTTGTTACCACCACTTGATATGTTCTACTCACGCCTTCTACGGAAGTGACTTCTACTCCTAATACGTTTGTACCAACATTTAAGTTATAGCTTGTAAGACCTGTCACACTCGCATTTTGGTCTTCTAGCTCACCTGTTAGGGTCACATTATCAATTTCATATGGTACTTCTACTTCATAGTAGCCTGTTTCTTTATCAAAGGATGGAGAAAGTTCTCCTGAATCAATTTTTAACCATTCAAGACGGTTACTTGTTGTCCCTGCCTTTTGTCTTAACACATCTAAGTTATAGTCTTTCGTTGTGCCATCTTCTGCCGTTACTCTAACAATTACTCGATTATATTCCCCTAGCACAAAGTCGTGATTATCAAGTATTTCATAGCGAGACGCCTCATCTTCTAGAGTAATATTTAAAGTAAGATTGGTAACAGACTCGATGACTTTTAATATATAGTCTGTTTTATTTTTCTCGAATTTTGGAGACAAGACAGACTCCTGGGCAATAATCATACTAGCATTGGCATTATTTGACTTTTTGCGATTTACAATTAGCTTATATTCTTTCTTCGTTCCATCTTCTGCTGTTACAGTAATAGGAATTGTAGTCTCTCCGGTAGGAACTTCATACTCTCCATTTCCAGAAACTACAGAAGTTTTTGTCTCGGGAACACCCACTACAGTAATTTTCTTCTCTTCATTTAAAAGGTCAACCTGGTAGACTAACTCATCAGGAGAAAATGTTGGGGCAAGTTCTGCTTGTGCTGAAGTTGTTAGCGAAATTAAGTTCGCATTGCTATTTTGTTTTCTATGAACAGTAATGATATAAGTTCTACTAGAACCATCCTCTGCCATTACGGTAATTGGTAACTTGTTTTCTCCGGTCTTTAAACGGTAGGTCATATTTCCACTTACGGTAGATAAGACTTCTTCTGGTATGGCGTCTACTCTAATCGAATCCACTTCATTTTCAACCGTAATATCATAGTCTTCTATCTCTTTAGAAAAGAGCCCTGTCATATCTACTCTATCGGTGGTAAGAGACTTCAAATAGGTATTGCTATTTGGAATTCTATTTACAGTAAGTGTATAGACATTTTTCGTTCCATCTTCTGCTGTTACAGTAATTTTTACCGTATTTTCTCCTACTACAAAGCCACTATTTCCAGTAATTTGATATGTTGCTGTCTTAGAGTTTGGAATTGCATTCACATTAAGAGATGTAACACCTGGGTTTACATCCAAAGTATAGTCGAATGTGTTGCTTTCAAATGTTGGATTTAGACTACTTTCTAGTACATCTAACACCTTTAGCGTAGCATCACTATCTTTTTCTCTAATAATTGAGACTTCATAAACCTGAACGGAGCCGTCTTCTGCTGTCGTTGTAATTTCATAATTGTTCGTTCCTGTTTTTAACTTTTTCACACCATCTCCTGTGATAGTTGTTAGGGCATGTTCTGCTTTGGCTGTAATTGTTACTTCTTCTACATCGTTTCTAACATTTACTGTATAAGAAGAAATTACTTTATTAAACGTTGGAGAAAGTGGGAATACCTCACTATCTTTACTGACGGATAGTTCACTTAAGAATGTATTTCCGCTTTGCTCTCTATAAATATTTAACATATACGTTTTTACTTCGCCATTTTCGGCAGTGACTTCAATAGAGACTACATTAAGACCAATCACAAAGTTTTTATTATCAAATATTTTATAAGTCGCATTCTCGTCTTCCAGTGTTACTTTTAACTCCACTTGTGTGCATTCATTTGGTACTGAAAAATAGTAGTCGGTAACATCTGGATCAAAGTTAATATCTGTTTTTGGGTCTATCACTTCTAGCATTTCGATATTCGCATTTCCTGTCATATCGCGGTCAATATGATACGTATAGCGTTCCGTGTTTGTTCCATCTTCTGATTCAATCTCGATGGTAACGTCATTCACACCACCTTTTAGTTTGACAACTCCTTCTCCTTTTACTTTCTGATATTTATGTCCTTTATTGACAGTGAACTCTAAATCCTTAATCCTACTTGGCACGGTAATGGTGTAGTCATGAATATCAGGAGAAAATTCGTGGTTTAACTTACAATATTTCTCGTTAATTGCACATAAGACGGGAACAAGTCCAGAAATGCTAATATTACTTGGCTTTGCGTTTGATGAGGCGGGGCGTGAGACTGTAACCGTATAGATACGAATATCTCCATTTTCGGCAGTTACGGTAATTGGAAAGTCCGTCTCTCCTGCTGGAACATCAAAAGTTCCAAGACCTGTCATTGTCGCTCTATCGTCTTCTAAGGAAGCACTGATGGTAATTTCATCATCCTCACTAGTAAGTTCTACGCGGTAGTCTTCCACTCCCATTTCATAGGCGGGAGAAAGTTGTCCTTTATCTGTTTTTATCATCGATAAAAAATTATTCTCACTAGGTTGCTCTAATAGCGTCACTCTAGCATATCCATCTCCACCTTTGGCGTAATATGAAATTGGACTTACAGAATAGTTAGAAGTGTTTTCTGTGTAAGTAGATTCCTCTTCTGAAGTAGGACAGTTGTAACAATACATTACTTTACTATTTTCTCGGTAAGAGAAGACGTCTTTATTTCCGATATAGCCAGAACCTCCGCCTCCTGTTCCATAATAATAGCTTGGATGAACTTCTCCACTGTACCCACCGTAAAGTCCTCCACCACCAGCGCCATTTCCTATTGCAGCTTCACCTTGTCCGAAGGCAAAGCCTCTACTTTGGCCACCTGAGGCAAGGGATACATTTTGTAAAGACATTGTGCCGTTGTTTGATTGAGCATACCCTCCAGTTGCTCCTCCACCACTTCCTCCATTTCCCCAACGGGCTGCTGGTTCATGATTTGGTTGAGTTCTTGCCCCTCCGCCTCCACCAGAGACCATTAGAATGTAATCTTTTTCTTCCTCTAGTGAAGAAAGAAGGCCTGTTTTTCTAGCAATATGAGTCGCCCCTCCACCGGATGCGATCATATGGTTGACACGAGGGTTTCCTGTGACTCCAGCACCACCATTATAACCTCCGACAAGACCTTGTCCTGCCCAGCTTGCTCCGAGTCCTTTGCCACCAACTACAATATAGATGACCTCATCTTTTTTCAGCATCACAACTCCTGTGGAATAGCCTCCGTATCCTCCTATATATCCTGAAGTACTACCCCCTTGTGCGCCCCACGTTTCTAGTCGGTAATATCCTGTCATTGGTGCAGTAAAGGTTTGGATTTTTCCTGTGTATGGAAATTCATAAGGAGTCACTACTGGAGCATCATCTTTTAATATTGTAATTTGATAAACAGTTGGTGCACAGTTTGGTTCTGTTACAGTAATTGTTCCCGTCGTACTTTGATTAATATAACCAAAGCCTTTTAAAGAAACAGTTGCCTCTTCATCATAAGGCGTTGCTGTAACATCAAGTGATAGCGTAGAATTCATAATATTTAGAGTATACTCTAATGTATCTGGATGAAAGACTGGCTCTAAATCATATTTTCCCATTTGTAATGATTTTAATTTAGAGGAATGTTCTCTTATAAAGCGAATGTTGTAAGTTGTTGTAGATTGCTTGTCTTCACTCATTACTTCAATTTTTTTGCTAGACTCCCCACTTGGTACTTTTATTTTTCCAATGCCATCGATATTTTGACCAGGATGTCCATAAAAAGCCCCTAATTCAATTTCATCTTCATCATATAAGAGATTAATCGTATAGTTTAGGGTTGTTGGTGCAAAATTACCAATGGATTTTCCGTTTACTGTGATATCTGTTAAATAAGCATAGTTTGAGGCAGGACGGTAAATATTTAATGTGTATATTGCAATATCACCTGATTCTGATGTTCCTGTTACGGTAATTGGATTCATTCCTACTTTTAATGTATAGGTTCCTTCTCCTTCTACGATTGTTGTATTTTTTAGTGCAGTAGCAGTCAAATCCACTTCGTAGTTGTCAGAGTCTACGGTCACATCATAAGTATAAGTATCTGGGTCAAAGCGTTCTTTAATTTTTGTTCCTGTAACATCAATACTACTAAGTCTTGCATCGACATCCGCTAGTTTTAATAATGTAATTTTAGCAGCCCCGTGACCAGTTTTCGCTTTTTTTTCTGTTGCTGTCCCACTAACACTTCCTGTTCTTACAGTACGGGTAGAATCGTTTTCTGATGCTTGACAATTGTAGCAATACATTATTTTCTCAGCATCTGCATAAGACATTAAGGCAGGGTTTGCAATATAACCAGAACCACCACCACCAGAACCTGTGTATGGGCTACTGCCGCCACTAAATCCGCCAAAGAAGCCACCGCCTCCTCCAGAGTTTCCATAGGCACTTCCCCCTTGGCCAAAAGCATTCCCAGAAGTTTGTGTTCCAGAAACTGCAACAACCGTGGTTAAACCATAACCTCCAAAGTTAGATTCTGCACCGCCTCCGATATACCCACCACCAGAACCACCGTGACCCCATCGGGCTGCTGGTTCGTGATTTGCTTGGTTTCTAGCTCCACCGCCACCACCTGAGACAATTAAAACTTGGTCTTTGTCATTAGAAAGAGTAGATAGAAGTCCTGCTTTTAGGGCAATGTGTGTTGCTCCACCACCAGATGCTGTCATATGGTTAGCACTAGTACCAGTAACTCCTCCACCTCCATTGTATGTGGCAGAGAGGCTCTGCCCTTGGTAACTTGCACCAACACCTGCCCCTCCAACAGAAACATAAACTGTTTGTCCTTTTTTTAACATCACAACACCAGTTGCATAACCACCGTATCCTCCGTAGTATCCCCCTTGGTTTCCTCCTTGAGCACCCCATGTTTCTAATTTGTAAAATCCAGATTTTTCTACTTTAAAAACCTGAATTCCATTTGTATATTCAAAAGATTTAGACCCACCTACGCTAAGCGCAAAAACTTCTTTAGGCACGAAAAAAGTAATTAGGAAAATAAAACCTAATATTATGGAATGAATATAACTTGTTACCTTCTTACTCATATTACCACCATACTACCTTACTTCATTTTTCAGTTTATCTTCTATAAAAATTATACTATATTAAAAAGATTCTGTCATTCTTTTTTTGTAATTTTTTGTGTAAAATCGAACAAAAAAAAGAAGCGATATTTTTTCACTTCTTTCTTCTCTTTTTGCTTGTTTATTTTTTTTCTTTTTCAAAGCCACAGTCTAATTCTGTTTCAATTTTATAATCCGTTTTGCCATAAGGTGATTTAGGATAGACAATTACTTTGGTATTTGTTTTACTGCATTTTTCTTTTGTCTTTTTATTTGTGAACTCACTAATTTTATCTTTGTATTCTCCGTTGTTATAACGTCCTAAATTATCTAGATCAATTTTTATTCCTACTGTTGTAAATCTAGATAGTAGTGTTGTTCTCTCATCAGCAGATCCGCCTATTTGGTCATAATAAAAATTTTCATAGAAATCTCTACCCATTTCTGTTAATTTTTTTTCTAATTCTTTCTTATTATCTCCCTTTTGTAGTAATAGCATTCCTGCTACTGCAATCACAATGATTACTAAAACTACTGCTACTATTGCAATAATTGTATTTTTACTTACTCCTTTTTTCTTCTCTACTTTTAATTTTTCCATAAAGTCTACTCCTTTTTATTATTTTTATATATCTAGTATACCATTTAAAAAAATAAAAGAAAAGGGGTAAAATTACAAAATTTTATTCCATTAATTTTAAAAAGAATTAAAATTAAGAGCTGAATAAGAGATAAAATCATTTTTACATAATAAAACCCTTGTAAATCAAGGGTAATTATCTAAGTGGTGTCCACGACGTGATTCGAACACGTGACCGATCGCTTAGAAGGCGATTGCTCTATCCAGCTGAGCTACGCGGACATTTCTCATTGCAATAAGATTATACAATAAAAATAAGTCTAGCGCAAGCCCTTTTTGCTTTTTATTTCAAATCACTCAGTCCTACTTCTCTTACATTTTTTCCATTTACTTTATATAAAATACAGTCCACATCATAACTATCAAAAACAGAATAAGAGAGTGTATATAAAACTTCTTCTAGAATTTTATCGTTTTTATCAAATAGATACTGATTAAAATCTAAAATCATTTTGTTATCTTTTTCTTCATATCCTAAAAGAGCTAAATTATTATGAATAAAACTCATTAAATTATCTTCATAAATGTATTTAGATGAAAGTTCCTCCACTATTACTTCAATTTTTTCTTTTTCATTGTTCATATATTTTGTTACAGGAACATAATAGTTATGATTATCTATATTTTCTAGATAATATAGTACTACTTTATTAATATTGTTCCTACTATTTAAATCATATTTTTTATTAATGCCTATTTCCTTGGTAATTATTTTAGGTAATTTGTTTTTACTGTTTGGATAATACATTAGACTTTCTTTTTCTATTTGGATCTGCAAGCCTTCTACTTCTTCTAAATCCAAAATACTATAGCTCATTCCCTCTATGATTCTTTCTTCTTTGGTACTTGGAATATTTAAGAATTCTTTTGAAAGGTTTATTGTTACTATTTTATCTTCGTAATTTATATCTAATACTTTGATATTTACTGGTAGGTAGGGTTTCAATCCTGTTGGGAAAACGGCATTATCTTTTTCCTTTAAGTTTTCTAATAATAGTTTTACTTGTTCTTTTTTGTCTCTTGTGTCTAATAAAATGTTCGTTTTCACTAATAGGTCATTATCATCTAGTAAATAGATATGATTCGTTCCAAGACCTGTAATATATTCCACTTCCATATTGGTTGTCACTGTTTTGGAACTATCTAGTGTGGGAATCAAGTAAACTACTAATAGTATAAATGCGGTTAATGTTGTTATAAATATTTTTCTCAGTGCTTTTTTCTTTAACATAGTATCACCCATTAAACCATATGAAAAGTCATACTATTTTAGTACGACTTTATAAACTTATTTCTTTTAATTTTAACAGTTCAACAACAGCACTAGCTCTACCTTTGACACCCAGTTTTTGCATTGCATTTGAAATATGATTTCTAACTGTTTTCTCACTAATATTTAAATACTCTGCAATTTCTTTTGTGGATTTATTTAAAACTAAAAGTTCGAAGACTTCTTTTTCTCGTTTTGTTAATATCCCTTTTTCCATACAACTCTTCCCTTCTTTATACTTACCTAGAGTATTGTATGAAAAAATTTGTGTATGTTGTGGGGTTTTGCCTAGATATTAACTTTTTTCAAATTTGACAGTGATGTACATTTTTTCTTTATATTCTGCTTGAACAAGTCGCATAATATTGTTAGCCATAGCATTATCATGTTTTGTAGCAATGGCAACAACTGTAATATTAGAGTTATCTATTTTTACAAAGCTATCTAATTTATAAGTCTCTTTAATCTTTTTTTCTAATGTCTCTTCTTTTCCTTGTAATTCATTTAGATACTTTAATTGTTCATAGGCATTATTTTTTTCTTCTGTTGTCATTTTTTCACTCGTTAGTTGTTCTTGCAAAACATCCATTGCTTCTTGGCGCTCTTCTTCTAGGCTTACACGCATGGCGACTAGCGAATTGGTCTGCTCTACTGTTGCCTTTTCTTTTTTTGCTTTTGTTGTTTTCTGTTCTGTTTTATTATGTGCTAAGAGTAATTCATTTGGCATGGTAATATAGTAAACACTAAGTACTAATATTAAACTAAATAATGTTAAAAACCACAAATTTTGTTTATTGATCATACGACTTCCTCCTTCTTTTACTACAATATATGAAAAAAGAGGAAGAATATTCCCTTTATGATACTTTTCTTATTTGTCGAAGATTCTTTCTTCTATTTTTTTAAACTCCCATCGTCGTTGTTTCAGGTAAAGTAGATGCCCCATCAAATACAATTCCCTGTCCTGTAATATAGCTTGATTCATTTGATGCTAGGAATGCTGCAAGCTCTCCAAGTTCTTCTGGTGTTCCCATTCTGCCCATTGGAATTCCTGCGATAATTCCATTTATTACAGATTCTGGGTCCCCTGGACTTGATAGTTTTGCCATTTCCTCCACCATTGGTGTTCTAATATAACCTGGTAAAATAGCATTGACACGAATTTTATCTTTGACAAGTTCTGCAGCCAGACCTTTTGTAAATCCCATAAGGGCTGCTTTCGTTGTTGCATAGGCTACCTCACCTGGGTCTGCCACCATCACTCCTGTTACACTTGATAAGTTTACAATTGATGCTCCTTCTACTTTTTTCAAATATGGAAGGGATGATTTTGTTACATTCCATGTTCCCTTGATATTGATATCAAATTGCCTGTCTCGTACTTCATCTGTCATAGTCTCAAACGGTACAAGCTCACAAACTCCAGCGTTATTTACTAAAATATCTACATGTCCCATTTTTCCTATTAAGTCACTAAAGCATGCATCTACCATTTTAGAGTCCCGTATATCTGCTTTATAACCAATAATATTAGAGTTTGGATATTCTTGTTTTAATGCAGTAAGTGATGCTGATAACTGGTCAGAGTAATCTAGTACTACTACACTTGCTCCATATTTTAAGAATACTTTTACTACTCCTAAGCCGTTTCCCATTGCACCGCCAGTTACAACAGCGACTTTTCCATCTAATTTTCCCATCTTTATTCCTCCCTACTTTATTATTAGTATATCACAGATTGTTATCTCGTCAAATTATTTTTGCTCTTAAAATATTTTTATTACTTCTTATTCTTCAATACAAGCATTCAGTAGAGTGATGATACTGATTGAATCATTGTCGCTTAACTTTTCAACAAACTTCAAGTTTCTAATTTCATAATCAATACTTCTTACATGTTCGCATAAAACAGCACCTTTCATTTTCTTTGCATCTTCTAAAATATAATGTGTAGGAAAACTCTTTTCATTCGAAGTAATGGGACATACCATTGCCATTTTTGTATTTTGATTAAATACATTATTACTAGCACGACCGCTGGACGAAATCCAGTTTGTTCGTGTCCTTTCGTAGGATTAAAATCTAAAAGGACAATATCCCCCTGCTCAGGAGTATACTTTTTCACCATATTTCCCTCTCTAAATCTTCATCCCAAGAAAATTCTTTGGCTAAATTTTTACCATTATAATCCATAAATCTATCCTTTAGAGATATTTTCTTATTTTTTGAAATACTAATCATTATTTTATCTTCTATTTGTTCGATATTTACCACATCATTGGTCTTAATATTTAGTGATTTTAAAATACTACTTGGAATTCGAACTCCTACAGAATTCCCCCATTTTTGAAGTTTTGCCTCCATTTTTGTCATCTCCATTCATCTATGGTATATACAAAGTTTATACTTTTTTGTCAATGTTATATTTTTCTTTCTTATTTTCCTTTAAAACTTTTTCTGTTTCATTCACTTTTAAAATTCTAAATGAAAAAAAGATAGATTTTCTTATCTATCCCATATTGACAATTGTTTTTAATCTTTTAATCACTTTCTTTTCAATCCTAGAAATATAAGATTGACTAATACCTAGTAGGTCTGCCACTTCTTTTTGAGTCATCTCCTCTTTTCCCATAAGTCCATAGCGTAAAATAATAATATCGCGGTCTCTTGGATTTAGTCTCATTACTTCATTTATCATAAGCCTTCGTTCTGCTTCTTCTTCGATTCCTTTTGTGACAATATCAGCATCTGTCCCTAAGACATCTTCTAGATGTAGTTCATTTCCTTCTGGGTCAAAAGATAAAGAGGCATCAATTGATACTTCTGTTTTTGTCTTTTTGTTTTTGCGTAAGTACATTAGAATCTCATTATCAATACAGCGAGAGGCGTATGTTGCAAGTTTAATATTCTTTCCTCTACTAAATGTATTGATTCCTTTAATTAGTCCAATTGTACCTATACTTACTAAGTCTTCTAAATCTACTCCTGTATTTTCATATTTTTTAGCAAGAAAGACAACTAGCCTTAGATTGTGTTCTATGAGTTCATCCTTGGCATGGATATCTCCATCTTCTTTTAATTCTAAAAAATACTCTTCTTCTTCCCTTGATAAGGGCTCTGGCAGAATATCTGTTGCCCCTACATAAAAAATGCTTTCATATTTTTCAAATAAACTTCCAATTAATAATAATAAACTAACCATTTTATTCCTCCTTTATCATCATTGGGATAATACAATTGATATCCTCTATTTTAAACTTTTCTTTTGCATATCCAATTAACATATTGGTAAATGTTTTGCCATCGATTTCTATTTTTTCTACTTTTTTGCATTTTACAATTCCTTGGTGATTTAAAGATGCATAAGGGACATAAATCGTCTCTTCTTCTTTTATGGGAATGAGCCCTTTTTCTACTAGTAGAACACTTCTTTTTTTATAAGGGTCTTTTAGGTGATTGCCTGTATCTAAGTATCCTTTTAATATGTATTCTTTTTTATCTGCTATTACTTTCACTGAATATATATTTTGATACGTATTCTTATATCGTAATGCCTCTTTTATATACCAAAATATAATAAGAGGGGAAGAAATTAAAAGGATAATAAAATTAATACTAAGACCATTATGAAAAAAAACTACACCATTATTTTTATAGCTAAACTGAATATTTAGAAAATATAGAAAACCTCCTAAAATTATACTAACTAAATATAAATATAGAACTTGTTTTAGAAAACTTCTTATGTTTTTAAATGGAAAAGATACTTTTATCATGAGAAGGCTTACTAACATTTTTAAAAAGAATAGTGAAACAGTATTTAAGGGCAAGAAAAGAAAAAAAGTACTGAGTGAGCCAACTAGACTTCCCATAATAAGTCTTAAAAAGCGTATTTTTTTCTTTAATAAGCGTGAGACTGCAAAAAGCAAGAGAAAATCAAAGAAAAAATTTAAGAAAAGTACTAAATCGAGGTATATCTTCATGCTATCACCTAAGTCTAGTATATAAAAAAAGAAATGCTCTTTTTGTCATTTCTTGGTCTTTATCCATTTAAATTTATTTCATTCTCTTCTAAGAAATAATCTGCTAATTTTTTATAGTTATCTTGGCTATTTAAACAAGTATCTATTAAATAACCTTTCTTATTATGTATTTGGTACTCTTTCATCCCTCTTATATAAAAGTCTTTATTTCTGTCTTCAATAAAGAAAATGATATCATTATATAGGCATTCCCTAAATATTATCATTCTTCCAACACGACCATTCCCATCTGCAAATGATAACTTAGTCAAATTTAGTTAAATATTTAATTTTTCAAAAATATTTATACATTCTTTATAATCTTTAGCAATATATACATTTTCAGAATCTAATATTTTAAATAACTTATTAGCTTCTTCTATTGCTCCTACGATAATAACTTGCTTTTTAGCAGTATTAACTAACGATAATGATATTTCGGATATTGTTCCTTTATCAATACCACAAGCTATAACTAAATTGCTTGATAAAGCATTAATATAATTTCTTCCACTTCTCATATTAGTAATAATAGGTATGTCAACATATTGAGAAAATTTATCTGGTTCATTAAAAGGCATAATACCAATAGTTAATCCATTACTTGTTTTTGCACCTTTTAATCCTTCATTTTGAATACCTACATTTAATCTACCAGTTAAAACTACATATCCCTTATCTGCTATATATTTACCAATTTCAAAAGCATCTCTTAAGTTTTCTTCTGTGGCATTGTTAGGACCCATTATTCCAATTATCTTTTGCATACAAATTCTCTTTTATAAATCATTCTTATTCATTATTGGTTTCTAAAATTTTTTTCATTTCATTTAATTTGTTTTCTAATAATTTTTTATCAATTAATTTTAGTTTATATTCTGATATTAAAGTTTGGGACATATTCTTGCTAAGAGAATATTCAACTATGTTTTTATCTTTAGAACTGCATAAGATTACTCCAACACTTGGATTTTCATTTTTCTTTTTAACCTCTCTATCTAATGCTTCCAAATATAAATTCATCTTTCCTAAATATTCTGCTTTAAATTCTCCTAATTTTAATTCAAAAGCAACAAGACAAGATAATTCTCTGTTAAAAAATAATAAATCTATAAATAAGTCGTGATTCCCAACCTGGACTCTATATTCATCTCCTATAAAAGTGAAATCTTTTCCAACTTCTAAAATAAAATCTTTTAAATTTTTAACTATAGCATTTTTTAAATCACTTTCTGAATACTCATTAGGTAAATCTAAAAACTCTAAACTATAAAGATCTAAAATTCTTGTATTTGGATAATCATCTTCATCAATAGTTTTATTTGTAGTTGGAAGTGCATTACCTTCTGATAATAAATATCGTTCATAATAAGCAGAAGTTATTTGTCTATCTAATTCTCTTTTTGAATAATTTTCCTTAATAGATAATTGTAAATAAAAGTGTCTTTCTTCTATTGATTTAGAACCACTTAAAATAAGCAAATTATTTGTCCAACTTAATTGCGTCACCAGTGGTGTCGCAATCTCATCATCTTTATATGTTTTATAAAATTGTACCATTCTTTCAATATTCCTTTTAGTAAATCCTTTTACTTCAGGATAATTGTTTTTCATAAAATCTGCTGCTTTTGTAGTTATTTTATCTCCATAGCTGCTATTTTCTATTAACTCATATAAAAATTTTCCAACATCTAAATAAAGTAAAATCATTTCTTCATTTACTTTTCTATAAGCATTATTTTTTCTTCTTTCAATCATATCAATAATTTGATTAAAATTTACATCTGACATAAAATCGTTCACCATCCTTTAGTAAAGCTAGACAAAAAACTATATTCCATATTATAAAATAAACTTCGAATAATTACTATAATATTACAGAAATAGTTAAAATTTTATTATAACAGGATATGGGAATGCACCTCGAAACTTCAAAGTCCTTACGAATAAAGCCTTTGAATATTACATAGATGCACCAACAACCATTTTCGCACTTGCAAAAATAACCCTTTTTGTTGCTTTTGGGGTTCAAAATTCGGATAAAACTAGTATTTCTCCCTTATTTAATAAACAATTTACAAGAACCCTTTTTGAACCTACTATTTAAATTCTTCTATTTTATGAAACATAAAGATTATCTTATCTATTTTTTTATCAGTGTGATAATGACCACAATACCATAAGGTATAATCTGTAGATTCTTCTATTTCATCTAAAAAATATTCCGTCCCATTATCTACTGTTGATTGATCTATTCCATCTAAAAACATTTCTCTTGGTAAATATTTATAAGGACAAGTATGAGATAATATAATATCAATTTTATTATCAAAATTCTTTAAAACTTTCTTTACTTTATTTTTGGTTTTATCATTTGGTTGCTCGCTTTCATACCAATTATATCCCATAGATAGTCTAAAATATTTATCCACACTATAAGCTCCACCAATTACTAATACTTTTTTATTATTAAAATTATATACTTCACCATCTTTAGCAAATAATATATTTGGATAATCTTCTTCATAATATACAATTCCACCATGGAATTTTTTAGTTTTATAAGATTTAATATTTTCTGGTCTTTCTTCATGATTGCCATGAATACAGAAAAATGTTATTGGATACTGTAATAAACTATCTTTCAACATATAATCTTTATCACTTGCATAATAATTTATTCCTGTATCACCAAGTACAATTAATATATCATCTAAGGTAGTTTTATTAGCATAACAAAAATAAAAAACTTCTCTAAAATCAGCATGTTTATCTCCTGTTATATAAATCATTTTTAATCACCACAACTTAATTAGAAAATTTTAGATTATATTTATTTTTGACTAAGGTTCCATTGCCATCTTGAAATGGGGGAATTTTCTCAAATCTAACATGAAATTCAACAATATCTTCTACTGTTTTCTTATCTATTTTATGATACCACTCCATTAACTCTTTCATATCATTTGGAACATCTTTTGGTAAAGATGTTTCTATATTTCCAACAAAGTTCTTTTTCTTTTTATATTCCCCTACGTTAAACCCTTCCTTTTCACTATCCGTTAGAGTTCTATCTTTTAAAATAAAATGAAATTTCTTAATCATATCTTCCGATAAATCATCCTCTATTGTATCTAACATATATTTAAATAATGTAAAATGATTCTTCGTTTCAGTGGCATCTTTTAAAACAATCACTTTATCTTTACTTGTTAAAATAGTTCCAGTCTCGTAAATACTAGCAGTTTCATCTTGTGTTATGGTAGAGCCTTCTATATGGTTTGTATTATAAGCAAAATCAAATTGTGTTTTATGATAAAGATTACCTGATAAGCCGATATTTTTTTTGTTCAATCAATGCCTTTTTTATCTTACTTGTTTCCATTTTTCTCCCCCTTAGAAAGTATAAATTCTAATAAATTTCTAATTTATCATCTTTTCTTCTTCCAAAATATTCTAATTGTGTATGATAAGAAAATAATCATAAAAATAACATAAATCCAAACGACAATCGTATAAAGAGTTCCATTTAAATATCTTCCAACAATTGCGGGAATATTTTCTGGAATATATTTTCCAATTAAAGCAGAGACATCAGGAAGACCAATATTATACTTTATGAATGTTAAAATCCGAAGAATCATATCAAATATAGCAATAAAATAGACATAACAATCAAACTTCTTAAAGAAAATAAATACAAGTGCTAATAACACTAAAAAAACAATTAAATCAATATACATAACTTCACCTCAATATTCTAACAATATTGTAGCATATTCTTCTTACTTTTTCTATCATTTTTTCTTAGTATAAGTAATTGGTGGTTCTATTTGACAACAAGCACGCCCTCTATCTGTACCAATGTTATCATTTTGCATAATATCTTCTTTTAATTCGGCAAGTCGTCCATTTCTATCATAGATAATTTCTCCGACCTGAAGCATTTCTTCAATTGGATAATCATAACTGTAAATTCCTAATTCTTTATTATCAACAAAAGTCTGATAATAACACTCTTCTTCACTAATCATAATATTATGTTTTTCTTCTAGGCGGTTTATCTTTTTTTGATGAGAAGATTCAGAATCTACTTGAAAACTCACTAAACCACAATCAAGAACGTAGACAAAACGTAATTGTAATATACTACCTATTCCACCCTCGGCCCAATAAAAAACTCCCTCTAAATTTTTTTTCTTTTCAATCATATCAGAGGCAAACTCTGAAACATCTTGTACCATTTCCTCTGATACTTTTACTTTTGCTAAATCTAATTTTTTCATACATTTCCTCCATTTACAATTATATTTACTTTTCCTATTTAGTTTCTCATTTTTTAAGTTGTGAATTTGTATTAAATCCATATGTCTCACTGTTATACATCGTATTAAAACGCCTTTCTGCAAATTCTTCTCCATATTTTGAAGCTTTTGCAAGAAAGTATTCTTTATAACGTATAGGGTCATATTCTTCTAAATCAAAATAATCTTCTTTTCTATAAAGAGAAAAAAATAAATCTGTCATATCAAGGTCAACTAGTGTGGAAATCCCCTTTTGTTGTGCTTTTTCTGCTACTTTCCATACACAATCAGAATAATGATATCCTCCTACAATCAACTCTTCAACAGCTCCTAACTGTTCTAACAAAAACTTTTCACTTGGATACTTAGGAGTAAAGTCTTTTTCGCCTTTCGTATTAATTGCTTGTTCAAATGAAACATCCGTAAATATCACTTTATCTCCCAACTGTGGAATGATTCCAAAGATTTCTTTATTAGGATATAAGGCAAATACCACTTGGTAGCCCTTTTCTCTGTATCTTTTTTCGATTGCCTCATTTAATACTAGAAAGGGGTGTTTTATATTACACTCATTACAAAAACTATCATCAAGAAGTGCTCTTGCTTCACTACTTGCAAACTCTTTCACTGGATATAAATATAAAAACACTTTTTCCATTTTGCCACCTTCTTTGAAAATTATTATAGCATATACCTAATTTTTGTGATCCTATAAATACTATAAAAAAGGAGAAATTGATATGAACACTACACAACCAAAAATATTTAGCGACCTTGATTTTACTGCTTTATTTTTACAAGAATTAAGACGTGGTGGTATTAATAGGTTTAATCAAGAAGAGCTAGAAAAAGAATTATTTTCTTACGTATTTCTGTACTAGACCCAAACCGTACTTATTCTTTATCGAGAGGATTCTATCATGATGCAGAAATTAATTGGAATTTAGTAACAGATGCCAAAGAAGTCGAGATTAAAAGTCCTGAACTAGTGGACAAAGATATTACACACTATGTAACAAATCCACAAGATAGAAGAAGTTCTATTCCCGTAATTGGTTCTTTAAGTCAGCAACTCAATCTTTATGATGCTACTTTTGCTATTAGTCAAGGTGCAGTAAATGGTGTGATAAAGTCTGGTACTTTATACTGCCAGAGTGTAGAAAAAGAAAAAACAAAAGAAGCAACAAGTTATGCTACTTTAAATAATATGGAGAATAAAGATATAAAGGTGTATACAATAAAAAAGTGAGAATTTGATTTTTGACAAGGTTCTCAAAATATGTTATTATGAATATGTTAAGGAAACTTACATAAAATAAAAAACGGGAAATACTTAACTTAGCCGAGTTGAGTACTTACCCAAAATGTAAATTGTTTAGGTACTTAATCTACGTAATAAGTAAATTGAGTACTCTTTTTCTTTTATAGTTTACTATTTTACAACAGTAAAAAGCAAGGCTATAAGCAAGAAGATAATGATGAACAAAGACAAAATTAAAAAATCTTTCTTATACACAATTATCGACCCCTTCCTATAAGTTGGAGGCAAGTACTCAAAAAGTTAGTATTTCCTGTCAATATTATACTATTTGCAAACATATAAAACAATCGAACATGTATCTTTTTACATCAAACTACCTTTTTAGAAATATTTTCTTGATTAAAAAGGAATGCTTTAAAAGAGGTATACCTAGTTTTAGGTGCTCATCTCTAAAAATTCAGTTCAGTTTTTCAGCTTTTCATCTCAAAAAAGTGAGAGAATGATTTTTGACAAAGCTCTCAAAATATGTTATTATGAATATGTCAAGGAAACTTGCATAATATAAAAAAGAGGAATACCTAGTTTTAGCGAGTTAGGTACTATCCCATAATTGTATGATTTAGTACCAACTTAAACAGTGATATGAACCCCATTTCTTGGACATAGAAATGAGGTTTTTGTAT
>CAMNSB010000013.1 GCA_946554325.1 uncultured Mycoplasmatota bacterium | reverse complement strand
AATTTACTCATATAAAAACCTCGTTTCCTATGTCCAAGAAACGGGGTTCATATCAAAGTAGCGTTCTTTTTTTATATTCTAAATAAATAATTTGATAATTCGTCGTAGCATTCATCCCTTGGTACTAATAAGTTTTGCTCTCTCATATCATTTAACTCGCTAATACTTATAAATTTAATCGCTTGAACTTCACTTTCCTGAAATTTTAGATTATCTGTTCTTAATCCATTTTGCCTTAAAATGAAGAAATCATAAAACTGTCTATCATAATGGTCATCACTTACCTTTTCTTCTTTTCTAAAAGAGAACATAAATCTAAAATCTTTTACTTCTACACTGTAACCTAAGGAAACACTTACTTCTTCACTGATTTCTCTTGTTGCTGCTGTTAGTGAATCTTGACCACTAGATAAGTGACCTGTTACAGAAATATCCCACTTTCCTGGATTCTTATCTTTATTATCACTTCGCTGTTGAATTAGAATTTCGTTTTTATCATTAACAATGGCTACTACAATAATGCGGTGCCATAACCCTCTTTTATGAACTTCACGTCTTGTTAAAACTTCTCCTGTTTTAATACCATTTTCATCTAGTACATCTAATAGTTCTTCTTTCATATACTATTCCTCCTAGAAGTTATTTTATCATATATATATAGGATTTCAATTATTTATACACTATTTTTTCTTTAATACTAAGCTGTTATTTTCTATTGCTATATTAGTATCTTTCTCTTCGAAGCATTTCATTATTTCTTTATTATTTGTTTCTAAAAATTCGGCAGTTGTATTTTTATTTTGTACAGCTTGAGATATCATTTCTGCTATTTTTTCATATTCTTCTTCTGTCACTTCTGTTTTTATTTTTTCTCCATTACATTCTATACTAAAACTTCCATCATAGTTTCTACAATGATATGTCTCATTTGGCATAATATCACTATTTTGTATTTCCCAATCGTTATTTAGAAGCAGTCTAACGTTTTCCTCTTTGTTTTTACCAGGAAATGTTAGTTCATACGATTGTCCCACTTGGTAAGTTCTAATGTTAGTTGTTATTTCACGTGGAGATATCGTTATACTTTCTGTTTTTTCAATCTCAAGATTATTACTTTCTACTTTTTGTCTTACACACTCGTAAGATTCTTTTCTATAAGGGTCGTTTCTATGTTCTTTGCTATCTATTCGCACCTCAAAAGTATAATTTTCATCTTCTTTCTCACTTTCAATAGCATAATATGTTCCATTTACAGTAAACATTTCTGCTATTTCCTTATCAGAAAGATATCTTCCCTGTTTTTTCTCTTCTAAAGAAACAATATACTGTATAAAATCTATCGTCGTTTTGTCTTCTTCTATTTGGCAAAGAGTATCATCACAAATTATTTCTCCTTTTTGCTCTATTCCTTTTTCAAATTTGGCAAATATATCATATTCATTAAATTTTATATAATCTAGATTTTCCTTTTTCCACTCTTTTGATAGGATCGAATGCTTTATGTAGAAATTCTCACGGATCGCATTTTTTAAATCCACCTCTTCTACACATACATCTCCTCCCTCCATCGGAAGCATAGTGTCTCTTTCTAAATAAGGTCGTCTATTATTTTTATTCTTTATCTCTTCAATTGTTGACATATATAAGTGTTCTTCTTGACATTTGTCTTTTTGCAAATTACATCCTGTTGTATTTGCCATAATCATCATGGCACTAGCACCTAACATCCATCTTTTTATTGGTAGTTTTTTCATATTTCTTTTCCCATTTCTTTGATTATTTTTTATTTTAACATACTTTCTTAGTAGAAATAAAATGATTGTCTTTCTAATTATTATCAAAACTTTTTACTTTTGTCTTTAAATTCTCATAGCCATCATTCATAAACGTAATACCATTTTCTTTTAAGTTAGCAAAAATGTTTTCGGTTTTATTCTTTCTAATTCTTTTCAGTAAATAAAATGCATATTCTTTATCATACTCATATATTTTTTCTAGATCTAGACTTGTTAAGTAGGAAAAAGCATATCTTGCATCATCTTGAGGATTTTCCTGAAGCGAATTCATTAAAACGGATTCATCTAAATACATTGTTAATTCATCTTGCATTATTCTTTTCTGAATGGGTTCTATCATAATTTTTCCCCTTTTGTCATATAGGGTTACTGCTGAGTCTGTTAAGTAGAAATCACTTAAATTATTGATTCTTCCCACTGTTCTTCCATACTCTAATTCCGTTATGATAGAACTTTCTTCTTTTCCTTTTAAATATTCATATGATAAAAAGTCAAAGAAGCTTCCCTCTAGCTCCGTTAAATAATAATGATTAGAATTATTTATAGAAGTATCAGATGAATAAAATACTCCGTGGGCAAGCTCGTGATTTAAGGTAGCAAAGTCTTCGATTGTATTTAAGCGATTGATTAGAAAATAGGGACGATATTTGGGATAGTAAAAGAAATAAGTGAGCCCCATTTCTTCTTTATCAAGAGGTAGAGCAAATTGCAAGAGATGTTTTTCCTTTTGTATATATTTCTCTACTTCTCTTATATAGTTTTTATCAGGAACCCAGCTTGCAAATTCTAGTGCCATTTCTACTAGTTCTTCTTCTGTTAGATTTATAGTAGGTAGTTCTATATTATTATAGGTATCTTCTATGCGAGCAAGACTTTTCGTTGCCTCTATCATTATCTTTTGCACTCTTGGATGTACACATTTAAAGTCATTATAAGTATTCTGTGGCAATCGTTTTTCCCTATCTTTATATTTGGGATGATTTATGCTTATTGGACATTGATAGCCAGTCTTTATAATACTTTCCATTTCTTCAAAATAAGAAATGTACTCCTTTAACTTTGCCCGTTTTTCTGTTTCTGAATTTTTTAGCAGTGATTTATAGTACCTCTTATGTTTTTGTATCTCTTCTAAACTCCATTGATATTTCATATACTCCCCCTAAAAGTTGTTACCTATTATATCATAATAATATAAATATCGCAAGAAAAGAGATGCGTTATACTTTCTCATATGGATTTATATGAATTACAGTTAAATATACCTCTGGAATTTTTTTATCAATTTCTTTTTCTAAGTGATTTGCTATTTCGTGACTTTCAAACGTAGACATATTTCCATCTACATAAATTGTAAAAGAGATCTGATATTTATAACCTACTGGTGCAGAATTAAAGTGAATTACTTTTTTTATCTCTTTATGACTTTCAATAATATCTAGTACCTTTTTCTTTGTTTCTTCATCAATTGATTTATCCATCAAAACATCATAACTTTCTTTAAAGATTTCTATCGCTGTTATTAATATCCAGATTGCTATGATAATACCTACTACGCCATCTACAAAATAAATATGAAAGATACTAAAGATGGTTGCAATTAAATTTAATGTTGTAAGTAGACAGTCGTTTCGGTGATCTTTAGCATTCGCTTTTACTAGCAAATTGTGATGTTTTTTGTATAGAGAGTTGGTATATAGATAAAGGCTAAACTTCACTGTAATTGTAATCACACAAACTACAATTAACCAAACAGAAAACTGATATTTTTCACCATTTAGTAACGATAATATAGATCCCTTTATTACTTGATAAGTCATCAACATCATAGCTATACTTATTAACATCGAATAAATATACTCTGCTTTGCCGTGACCTAAATTATGATCATCATCACTTGGAACAGATGCTACTTTGTTACCAATAAAGGTCATAATGGATGCGAAGATATCTCCTGCACTATTAAAAGCGTCTGCCATCATTGCTTGGCTATTTGTAATAAAACCTATGATTGCTTTTATTACTAGTAGAAAAATATTTCCAATCATTCCTAAAATACTTGCTTTTTTTACTTCATTAAACTTCTCCATATTTTCTCCTTGTCTTCTTTATTCATAGCAAAAGAGAACTTTTATGCTCTCTTTATTTTTTCGTTCTTTGATTTTAAATCTTTAGAATCCATTATATAAACATAGGCTACTTTATCATCTAGAATATAAAATTTTGCTCGTTCTCCTTCTATTTCTTCATAAAATAATATTGGTTTTTCAATACTATCTCTAATATTTATAATATCATCAAATGATTTCATATATTCTATTCTTATGTCTTCTTCTTCTATTTTTTTTGAATGCTTCGTCCAGCTAATATAGTGCTCATAATCTCTTAAAATCCGTTTTAGTTTTTTTGCATAAATTGTTTTACAACTGCGTGTTTTTACTATATATAAAACTACTGTAGTAATCCCCACTATATCTAGGATAGCAAATATAATGGACCATGTAAATAGTACTGGATTACTAATTAATGTGGTTTTATATTGAAATATTTCTTCTACATTATTACAAAGCTTATAATCCATTGTAATATCTACTGTTTTACTGGTTAGTGGAATTTCTAATCTAATTACTGCTTTGTCCCTTAATTCTTTATCAAATTCTTGATGTTTTCCTAAAATATTTACATACAAGCTTACTACTACTTTTGAGTTTGCTGATAAGTCAAAGTTACTTACAAAGTCACTTGCTAATCTGTTATATTTACCATAATCTATCTTTATATTCTCTGCTACTGAAAAAGTATTATTTTCTACATTTTTAAAACTTTTTTTAGGGAGAATTGTCTCTTCTTGTTTAAAAATGTTTTTTCCTTCATTATTATTTACGACTAAGTCTGCTTCTATATAATAGGTATATTCTAATTCAAAGTCTTCAGCACTTTTAAATGTATAATTAAAGTTTGCATCTACATAATCAATTAAAGTGGATATATAATTCTTATCTTTCGGTAAAAAGGTGGTTTTATAAAACTCGTTTGTTTTTAAATATACGTTGTAATCCAAATTGCTTTTATCACTATAGTGTACTACATATTCTTTTTTAAAAGTTAATGATAGGCATCCTATTAGTATGATTACTAACATTATTAAGATGCCCGTTATTATAGCAATTGGTATTACTTTTTCGCGTTCTTTCTCTTTACTCTTCATTCTTTCACCACACTTTAATTAAATATTTCATTTAATAGTACAGATGGCCATGCTATCCATAATATTTTTTTATTTACTACCCCTACTATTTCTTCTTGTTTTACTAACCAATCATCTTTTTCTTTGTTAGCATCTCCTTTGGTTTGATATACTTTTTCGTCATCTAATGAAAATATATCTACTACTCTATGTATAATCATTACATTGTTTTTTTTAAATACTATGACTTGATTTTTCTTCACTTGATCTTCTTTCTTATATTTTTTGTATATTATGGCATCTCCTTTATTGATTGTCCCTGTCATAGAACGGCTTCCTACTGCTAACATTCCATATTGAAAAGCACATGATACCAACATTACTAGTACTATGATAGGAATTAATAATAACGTACTTCCTATATAGTTTGTTTTCCTTTTTTTTATTTGTTCTTTTATCTTTTTCTTTTCCGTTAGTTTGGTAATTGTTATGTATAAAATATATGGGAAAACTAGCATAATAACTGCTTTTATAAAGTTATTTATGATTGGGATGATTGGTATTATATAGAAATAACAGTCCATAATGATTCTATACCATATGCATGGACTATATCCATATTTTTTACTTATCTCATTTAAAAAAATATTTTTAGAAATACTTTGTACTAAAAATAAGCAGAAAAACTCACATATTTGTTGATAGGAATCTAGTATATAGAACTTTTCTGCTACTAGCATATCGATTAAGATGAAATTTAGAAACATGATTATTTCTAACATCTTATATTTTTTTTGTCTTCTTTCTTCCTTTAATGATAAGGTATATCTAACTTGTTCTGTTAATATCATTATTAGTATGATTATAAGCCATTTATTAAGACCAATGCTAGTTTTAGATAGAATGCTATATGAGCTTTTAAAACCACTAAAACAGCCTATTAAGTACATTGCCCCTAAGAGGATAATAGATAAGCCAATTATTATAAAATTGATATCTTTATATTTATGCTTTAAAGGTTTTCTATATTTTATTATGGTTCTTAATACTATTAAAAATAAAAGAAGGATTCCTAATAGATAAATATTTAAACTTCTTAATAAAAAAGCATTAAAGAATAATATGCAAAAAAGGATAATCTCCAATAGAAGAAGGAAAATATATTTTGCCATTTTACCCACCACTCTTTAACTACTTTCATCAAATTATGTTCATTTTAATTTTCAGTTCCTGTTGCTGTTATTGTACATGCAATTTTATATGTTGCATTTTCATCTTTTGCATAGGAACGTATCATTTTTATTTCCACATTATCGTCTGTTGCTGTAGTATTTCCCTTTGCTAAAGTTGTTCCATTAAAAATGTTTGCTGGTGTTACTGAAATATACTCCTCTGTCTCTCCTTCAGCACCTTCTAGCGTTTTTGTACAAGTTAATTCACCAAGGGTGGCATCATAATTTGCACTTTCATTTACAATCCAATAATGTAGTACAGCTTTATTTCCAATCGTATCAAATTCAGGGGCTGTAAAAGAAATCGTTTTTCCATCTTCAGATACTGTTGGAATATTCGTCTCTGATTTTGTTCCATTTACCATCAAGTATGGTTTTGTTGCCTCCTCTTTCGAAAACTTTATGTTTTGTTCAAATTCATCGTTATTTGCCTTGATGGATGCTGTACCATTGATTGCTAGGTTTGTTGATATTACGGCAAAAGCAACAGTTAATAATAAGATGGCAACGATAATCCCTGTTTTTGCCATTTTGTTTCTACGCACACTCATGCACCTCCTTTATTCTACTTTTATTTAATCATTTTTTTCGACAATTTTCAATTTATTTACTCTACTTTACATAAAAAAAAGAGAAGATTTACACTTCTACTAGTCATGTTTTGTGGCATTTACTTTACATGTTATTTGGTATGTTATTTTCTCTTTTGGCCCTTTATAGGCTTTTTTTAATATTATTTCTAGGGAACCTGCACTCTTTGTCGTTTGTTTCCCTTTTATCTTTTGATTCTTTAATTCATCTTTCGATATAATTTCTATATACTCTTCTTTTTCTTCTGGTAGTTGGTCTATTTCTTTTTCACAGATTAAATCCTCCATGATGGCACTTTCCTCATTTTCATTTGTTATCCAATAATAAATAATCGCCTTATCACCCACATTTTTAAAAATTGGTGTTTCAAATGTAATCGTTCTTCCATCACTTGATACTAGTGGGGAAAGTTCTTGTATTTGACCATTAAACTCTAAATATGGTTCTGTTTTATTTTCTTTTGATTTTGAGAATTTGATGTTTTTATTAAACTTTTCTATCTCTAATTCGTTATTTATTTTCTTTTTTTTCGTTATTTTTAAGTCTTTTGTTATATTTGTAAAAATAATTACTAGTATTATTAGTGTCATCATTAATAACCTTTTTACTTTTTTTTGTATCATTTTTTCTCCTTATGCAGTTAATAATCCTTTGTAATATTTCCAGGCTAGTACTTTAAATGCTAGTTTATCAATATATTCTTCGGTTATGATTCCATTTTCAATATTTGTTAGAATTTGCGTTTGGGCATCCGCATAATTAGAAAGTAATATAATGTTATTTCCTGCTAATAATGCTTTTACATACTTATTTTCCACGTCTGCTGCTCCTTTCATATCCATATCATCTGTTATAGCAATTCCTGTGAATTTTATATCATTAAATAGAATATCATGTACTTTTTTAGATAAAGATGCGGGGTTGTCTTTGTCTACTGCTGAGACTATGTTGTGGGAGATCATTACTGATTCTGCGCCCTCATCTATTCCTTCTATGAATGGTACTAAATGTTTATTCCATAATTCTTCTATACTTGTTTCATCCACTGATGAAGATGTATGGGTATCTGCATTATTTCCATAACCAGGAAAATGTTTTAAAGAATAAGATACTCCTGTATTTTTGCTAGCACTCACTACTGTTCTTGCATACTTGCCTGTTGTTTTAGCATCTTGTCCTAGTGTTCTTTTATAGATGTATGCTGTAGAATCTGCGATATCTACTACTGGAGCGAAGTTCATATTTAGACCTAAATTTCTTAGAATTGCACTTTTATTTACTGTATCTTGGGTTATCGCATTTAGTCCCCCACTGTCATATAATTCCTTAGGTGATTTAAAGGGCTCTTTTACTAAGTTTTCGTTACTACTTACTCTAATAACCGTTCCCCCTTCTTCATCAACTGCTGTAATTAGTGGAATTTTGGTATTTTGTTGAAGAGAAGTGGTCATCGTTTTTACTTCGGCTTCTGTTTTATTTTCAAAATCTATTGCATAAAAAGTGGTACCACTGACATTATATTTTTCTACTGCCTCTGTTAACGTTTTATTTGTATATCTTACAATGAGTAACTGTCCTATTTTCTCTTCTAAGCTCATCGTTTGTAATTTGTCATAAGCCTGTTCATAGTAGGCTTTAAAAATTCCGTTATCTTGCCACTCTTCTGGTACTTTAGAGGTGGGAGTTTTTTCTACTGGTACTTTTATTACTGGTCTAATCCCTCGACTTGTAGCATTGTTAATACTTGTGACCTCTGCAAAAAAGCCATCTCCACCTACTAGATAAATGGATTTATTTGTGGATCCTTTTGTGGAAGTCCAATAGGTTGTATTTAAAAGCCATTCATTTTTTGTATAAGTGGGGTAATTACATCCATGTTTATTTTCTTCCCCTACTATACACCCTAGTTTTTTCAATTCTTCTATTGTAATTAGGCGACCAGTTGTACTTACTCCATATGTATCGTTTAGGTATTTTACGTATTCATCTACATAAGGTTTTACTGTACTCGTTTCATATTCATTTGAACTATTATTTTCACTATAGGCTACTGTTCCATACCTAGTGGTGGTTTTATCTCCTACAGCTTTTGTGTTTTGTTTTCCATATAGGGGGTCAGTTTTTAATATTGGTGTAGTAGAATTATTTTCTACAATATTTCCAACATATAAATTATATTTTGCTAATAACGTGTAATACTCTTTATCATAACCAATAATATGAAAACATTCTTCACCTATACAGTATTCTTTTCCTAATAGATCTTTTTCTTCTACTTCTTCATTTTTCTCTATCGCTTTTACATTTAATTTACACGTAAAATTGCTAGCGGCTGGTTTTTCTGTTGTAAATGGATTTTCTATGGTACCTGTTCCTGAAAGTATTTCTGTATCCCCTTTTAGGGAAATGGCAGGACGCACTCCAATATCCCCAATATTTCTTGCTACATTTGTCCACATAGTGGATAGGGCTCCATTTGTATAAAGAACTGAGCCATGGACATACGTATCATAAAATACTGGGGTCATCATCCATACATTTCCGGTTGCATTTGCTAGAAAGTAGTTTGTGTTATTAGGAGAGGTTGCTAGTGTAGATGAGTATTTTCCTCCTGTTGCTCCTGCATATACCATCTCATCTGCTGTTATGGTGGCAGCTGGATAAGTAAGGGCACCATTTCCTTTACTTGCACTCACTGTAAAGCGATCATTTTCGTTTGCACATTTTAAAGTGGGATTCGTTACAGTGGCATAACTTCCGCCTCTTAAGGCAAAGCTATATAACGTTTTATTTGTGCCATATCCCAGTTGTGTATAAGAGGTCGGACTGTTACTCCAATTTGATTTATCTGTTGGAATGCTTCGATCATTACACCAGACTGTATCTTCTAGTTTTTCTGTGTAGCTGGTCATATTTTTTTGATACCATTCATCAATTTTTGATTTTAAAACCGAATTATGTGTATTTTGGTGAGTGGATGAATAATTACTAGATCCTACTGTTCCATACATATAACCACCATACGCATTATCATTGTTTACGGAATTAAATGGTGTTGCTCCTAACCCCATTCCTGTAGGATTACTACATTTTCCATTTACTGGCGTTCCATTATAAAAGAGTTTTACTCCACCTGTCTCTGTTGTTCTCAGTATTTGCCAGCAAAATCCTGCGAATATAATATTATTACTCTTTACATTACCGCGATAAAAGTATACTGGAGAGCCTGTATCTGTATTTGTTGTTTCATAAACACCTTCTCCATTTGTACTACTAGATATGGCATCATAGTTAATCCCTTGTTCTGTATCTTTCCCTTTTGATTGGCTTTTTACATAATCAAAGATGAGCAGTTTCTCACTATTTCCTCTTGTTGTGGCATTAATTGCATCTGCTTGTGTTTTCTGTGTTGCTATTTTTTTCTTGTTCTTATCATAAGCTAGTGTTGTATTTGCCACACTTTCTGGAGTACAACTTATACTTACTTCTGCATCATACTGGCTTGATGAATTCGTGATTTCATAATCAATGATTGACTCTCCTTCTTCTTTTAGATTACTGGTTTTAAAGGTAAAACTTTCTTTATCAGTACTAATTAGTGATGAAAGATCAATGCCATCTATTTTTAGACTAGAAAAATAGACTTTAAAGTTACCGTTTTTGACAAGTGATATGAGTCCATCTACCCCAAGGGTTGTATTAATAGTAGCATATCCCATTGTCATCATTAATAGGGTTCCTATTAATGATACTTGCAACTTATTTTCTAACCAAAGTTTCCTAGCTATTGTTGATAATCTCTTATTTTTCTTCCATTTATGATTCTTCATACCTCTATTCTCCTACTTTTATTATATATTTTTTCATTTTTATTTGCAAGAAATCAAGGTATTAAAACAGGACAAAATAATATCAGAACTCTTTTCAAAAAACTCTAACCACGATATATTATACTTTTCATCAGCTTGCAGCTATTTTTATTCATTAGTTTCATAATAATATGAAGTTTCTATCCCTTTAAAAACACTTTCTAAACTTAAATCATCTGTTAAATTATTCTCTATTAAAGTTTTAATTTCTAAAGTATTCACTGGGCTTCTTTCCATTGCTTGAAGATACAAATTTTTATCTATATTTTCCCAGTTTACAATTTTATTTAGATGTTTTTTTAATATTAAATCTAACCAAATTCTTGTGCTACGTCCATTTCCCTCTAAAAAAGGATGAGCGATATTCATTTCTACATATTTGTCGATAATATCATTTAGCGTTTCTTCACTCATAGTCTCTATTTTCTTTAGCATTTCTTCTAAGTATAGAGAATTGGCAAACCTGAAGTTTCCCTTTGAAATATTTTCTTTTCTGATACTACCAGCAAAATCATATAGACCTTCAAATAAAGTTTTGTGTATTTGTTGTAGTCCCTTTGTAGTCCCTACTTCTATATCATTAATTTCATTACTTGCCCACAGTTTTTTTGCTTTTTCTAGGCTTTTTTTGTCTGTATCTTTCATTCTCGATACTCCTTTTCTTTTGAATAAGAAAAAGAAACCGTGACAATTTAATCTGTTACAGCTTCTTCTGAGTTCTGCTTTATTTTTAAAAGGAGTAACCTTATCGTTACTCCCTATTTCTACTTATGGCAGGGGATGAGAGAATCGAACTCCCAACAGTGGTTTTGGAGACCATTATTATACCATTTAACTAATCCCCTATTAGCAGTAACAAGGTTATTGTATCATATTCATTTTATAAATTCAATTCCTTTGTGTTCTTTTTTACTATCATTAATTTTAGATAAATACATACTTTATAATAGGTGATGTAAATGTCAGTTGTTAATTATACTTCGAAAGAGTTGGACTTACTTGCAAGGCTTATGCGTGCTGAGGCGGTTGGTGAGGGAGAATATGGGATGCTGATGGTAGGTAACGTTGGTGTTAACAGAGTACTTACTGATTGTCTTGACTTTAAAAATATTAGAACAGTTAGTGAAATGGTCTATCAAAATCCAGGTGGGTTTGCTGGTATTAATAGTCCCCTTTTTTTTAGCAGTGCTACAACAAAAGAAAAGCAACTAGCAGAGCGGGTTTTAAAAGGAGAATACTATCATCCAGCAACAAATGCTTTGTGGTTTTACTCTCCTAGTGGAGATGCTTCCTGTATTCCTCTTTGGTATGACCAACGTCTTGCTGGGCGTTATAAAAATCATTGTTTTTATGAGCCTTATCCTGGAATTTGTGTTCCTCTACACTAAAAAACTTTGGCATGTCCAAAGCTTTTTTATACTCCACCGATTTTTCCTTTTTTCCTGAGGACAAACTTACGAAACCAATCTATCGGAATGACAGAGGATGCAAGAATTATCATTAGTAGAAATTCTTTTATAGTTAGTCCTGCAGTTCTAAACATACTTCCTCCATAATAAATAAGTAAAACTTGTACGATTACGATAAATAACATAATAATGATAAATACTTTATTTTCTTTTAAATGAGCGAATAAATTTAGTCTATGGGTTCTTGCATTAAAAGCATTGAAAATATCGATAAAGATAAATAGTCCAAAGAAAGCGGTCATTAGATATACTCCTTGAGAGTCCGTTCTAAAGAAGGAATGTAAGATGGGGAGTTTCAAAAACATTAAGCAGAGAAGTGCCGAATAAGTACCTGTTATGAAAATTTGATTTAACATATAACGATTCATAATGGCTTCTTCTTTTTTCTTTGGATATTCATTCATATATTCTTTTAGTGGTGGTTCATAGGCAAAGGCAAGTCCTGCTAGGGTATCCATCACCATATTAATCCATAACATTTGAATCACAGTTACTGGGGTATCAATCCCAATAAATGGTCCAATAATAGATAAACTTATGGCACACATATTAATAGTTAGCTGCAAAATAATGAACTTACGAATGCTCTTAAAAATAGTCCGTCCAAATAAAATTGCTTGGGAGATGGAAGCAAAATTATCATCCAATATAACAATATCGCTCGCTTCTTTTGAGACTTCTGTTCCACTTCCCATTGCAAAGCCTACATCTGCTTTTTTTAAAGCTGGAGCATCGTTTACACCATCCCCTGTCATTCCAACGACTAGGCCTGCTTCTTGAGATAGTTTTACTAATCTACTCTTATCTTGTGGCAGGGACCTTGCTACTACTTTTAGTTTGGGTAAGACTTTTTTTACTTCTTCATCACTCATTGCCTCCAGATCCTTAGAAGTTAAGATGATATCTTCTTTTTTTGTTAGAAGTCCTACCTCTCTTGCAATAGAGATGGCTGTTTTTTTGTTATCTCCTGTAATCATTACTGTCTGAATATGAGCATTTTGTACTTCTTTTACTCCATGAATCGCTTCTTTTCTTACTTCATCTTTAATAAAAAGGATGCCTACTAGGGTTAAATTTTTTAAGTCAGTAGTTGTTGTTGGTACTGATGTGGCAAGAGCAATGGCACGAACTCCTTTTTCTGTCATTTTATCAATTTCTTTTTCTATTTTTTCTCTTGGAAAGACATATTTCTTTTGGCCTAAAACATCATAATAACTATTACATTTCTTTAAAATAATTTCAGGAGCTCCCTTGATGAGGTTTTTTTTACCATGGTTATCAATCATTGTCAGTGAATACTTATTTTTACTATCAAAAGGTATGGTGTGTACTTTTCTATATTCTTCTTTTAGAGGGAATGACGCAAACTCCAAGATGGCACGGTCTGTGATATTTCCGCCAATGGTTTTCGTTCTATCTTTATTAAAACTACTGGCATTATTTAAAACCATCGATTCTTTTGCAATTTTATAGAAGTTTTCATCTCGCATAATTTCTTGTTCCGAGAAGTACATTTTGCCACTTCCACTAAGAAGGGTTACTACTTCTAGTTTTCCTTTGGTAAGCGTTCCTGTTTTATCTGTGAATAAAATATTTAGGCTTCCTGCTGTTTCAATTCCTGTTAACTTTCTTACTAGGACATTGCTTTTTAACATTCGTTTCATATTGGATGATAAGACTAGTGTAATCATCATAGGAAGGCCTTCTGGGACTGCTACTACAATAATGGTAACGCTTAAAGTCATTGCATAAAGTATATGAGAACTTAGAAGTGGAAAGTTTTTTAGAAGGGACACAATTTTTTCTATTTCAAAATTGTTACTTATGACAATGACTGAGAATAGATAGGAAAGAGATACGAGTATTGCTCCAACATAGCCAATGCGACTGATTATTTTGGCAAGTCCTCGCAAGCGAATTTTTAAGGGGCTTTCTGGCTCTTTTTCTTGTATTTCTTCGGCGAGACGTCCAAACATTGTCTTATCTCCGACTGTTTCTACTTCCATTAAAGCAGTCCCAGAGTATACAACGGTTCCTCTATATACTTCGGAGTCTAAGTCTTTTCTCATCTCTTTGGTCTCTCCATTTAGAGAAGACTCATCTACTGTAAGACTTCCTGTTACTATTTTTCCATCGGCTGGAATTTTGTCCCCTGCTTCTAAAAAGACTGCATCTCCTACTACGACCTCTTCTATTTTTATCTCTTCTTTTTTTCCATTTCGTAATACTCGACATTTGAGCTTTAAGGACTCTTCTTGGAGACGGGCAAAGGCTTTTTCGCTACCATACTCTGAGATAGTGGAAATTAGAGAGGCTACAAAAATTGCAATCACAATTCCTATAGTTTCAAACCAATCAAAGTCTCTAATTAAAAAAATTACTTTTATTCCTAATGCTACTAGTAAAATTTTGATAATGGGGTCTCCAAGAGACTCTAGTAGTAGTTTTAAAAAGCTATCTTGTTTTTTGGCAGTGATGGTGTTTGTGCCATATTTTGTACGATTTTCTCCTACTTCTTTTTCTGTAAGTCCTACTATGTTTCTTTCTTTCATTACTTGTCCTCCTACACTAACTTATGAAGGACATGCTTCTTTCTCTCAATTTTTAATCTCTATTATTTGACAAATTCTTTAAAAATAAAAAAGGCTATTTCTGATATGAACCCCGTGACCTCCTGGACTTGTAACAATTACTATATAATTATTTTCACTTAAAAATTTATTTAGGTATGAGCTAGTTATGGAAATCTCTTTTTTAGACTACCATAGTATTCTCTTGATTCAATTAAATTTTTACTAATTAATGTTCCTAATAAATCTGTAAATAGTTTTTTTCATAAATAAATCTCTCTTTGAAATCATACTTTAACATATTGAAATTTTAATGTATATTGTTTTTATTTTTTTGTGAGAGACAAAAATAACAAAACATTAGAAAAGTGAATTTGTTTTATCAACAGCTTTACTTTTTGATTACCAAAATAAGAAAATCTTCCTGTTTATTTATCAATAAGACTTTATTTTAGATAGTTAAACAACTCTTCATACATCATTTCTCTTGTCTTTACCTTTTTGTTTTCTACTAAGCTTTTCACCTCGTCTACACTAAGCCATTTTACTTGTTCTACTTCTTCTTTTTGTACTTTAAACGTAGTGGTATTTTGGGAGTTAATTTGGGCAATAAAAATATCTTCCAAGTGTTTTTTATTCACAGTATCATTTTCCACTTCTTTTTTATAAGACATAAAGTGTTTTATTTCATCTTCTTTTAAAGAAAGTCCAATTTCTTCTTTTAACTCTCTTTTAATTCCTTCTAATTCTTTTTCATGACTACCTATATGTCCTGCTGCTGCAATATCCCATTTCCCAGGGTCTGATTTTTCTTTTATTGCTCTTTGCTGCATCAAAATGTTTTTATTCTGGTCATAGATGATGATACCTACTACCTTATGCCACTTTCCATTTTTATGCAAAGCTTCTATTGTTGCCGTTTTTCCAGTTTTATTTCCTTCTTCATCTAAAATATCTATTAGTTCCATCTTCTTTTCTCCTCCTTTTATTTATATAATAGCATAACTTTACTCCTTTCTAGTTTCTATTTTCTTTTTTCTCATTTAATTTGGTTTATTTCATTGGCAAAACTTTTTATCTTTGATAAAATTGGTAAAGATGGAGGGATTAGATGAATTTTATAGAAAGTATTAAAGAGCGTGCTCGTGAAAGACTTCAGACGATTGTTTTGGTGGAGTCAGAGGACGTTCGTGTTTTGGAAGCTACTGCTATGGTTTTAAAAGAGGCTTATGCTAATATTATTTTAGTGGGAGAAAATGCCCGTATTTTGAAACTTGCAGAGGAGAGGCATTTGGATATCGGTGGAGCTCGAATTATAGAGCCTAAGACGAGTGAGCAGCTTGATTTTTTAGCAAATGAATTTTATGAGATACGAAAACACAAAGGAATGACGATGGAGGAAGCAAGAAAAATTGTTTTAGAGCAACCTTTATATTTTGGTTGTATGCTAGTAAAAGTTGGTATTGCGGATGGAATGGTGGCTGGGGCAGTTTATACTAGTAGTGACCTACTTCGTTCTGCCCTGCAAACAGTGAAAACAGATAAGACGATTCGGGTTGCCTCTTCCTTTATATTAATGGATGTCCCTGATTGCGAGTATGGAGAGAATGGTCTTTTCATTTATGCCGATGCGGGACTTAACCAAAATCCAACAAGTGAAGAACTTGCAGAGATTGCTTATACTTCTGCCCTTACTTTCCGCTCTTTAATTAGCAGAGAGCCCTATGTTGCGATGCTTTCTCACTCTACTTTTGCGTCCGCCCCAGATCACCCTGATATTTTAAAAGTCCGAGAGGCAGTAAAATATGCAAAAGCAAACTATCCACTACTTAAAGTAGATGGAGAACTACAGTTAGATGCTGCGATTATTCCAGAAGTAGCGAGCAGAAAAGCACCTAATAGTCCTGTTGCAGGACGTGCTAATGTCTTAGTATTTCCTGATTTAGACTCTGGAAATATCGCTTACAAAATTACAGAACGTTTAGGGAAAGCAAAAGCTTATGGTCCTATTACACAGGGACTTTTAAAACCAATTAATGACCTTTCGCGTGGATGTAGTGCAGAAGACATTGCTGGTGTAATTGCGATTACGGCAGTGCAAGCCATTGAGAAAAACAATTAGTTTCATAGTATATTCAGTATGCTTTTTTCTTTTGCTTCCTTTACTTGTTATTTCTTGACTTATTATCAAAAATTTATATAATAATCTTTTAACTGAGGGGGATAATTGATGACAAAAACCTTGATTTCTGATTTGTATGGAACTTTGATACCAGGTGGTATTACAGATTTAGAGTATTTGTATGGGAGATGGGCAAAGTTACATTCTACTGAGGAAATATTTGCGTCCGAAGAATACTTTACTATTTTGAAGGATAAAATGTTTGCTCACCTTACCATACAATTAAGGGAGTTTTTAGAAAATGGCAATTACTTAAATGTCATTACGGCACTTGATTCCCATGATAGTGCTATTCTTATCTTTTCTGAACTTCTAGGTAGACTATATAAAAATATGGAAGATTATCGTGATAGAATTTCTCTTTTTATGGTAGGAAGAACATGCGATTTAAAAGAGCTTTCTACTGTTGCTCCCATCATAGAAAAAAAGGAATTACTTATGCTGGAGACATGAAGGGACAGTTTGTTACTATTTTGAAGAATAAATCAGAAGCTTTTAATTTTATCTGTGAAAGACAAAATGTAGATTCTGCTAGTTTATATGCGATTGGAGATTCTTTTAATGATATTCCTATCCTATTTCAGTGCATCGATTCAGGGGGGGACAAAGTGCACTTATTTGCCATCGCTTGTATACTTGTTTAGAAAATAAAAAATTAGATACTGATGAGATTTTACATCTAACAGCATTTTCTAAAGCCAATATGAAAATGGAAAAAGAACTTCATCAATTAATTCCTGATTGTGACATACTTTCTGTAATGGATAAAGAAAAATATGAGGATACTCTTTTCAAATATCATAAAGAAATATGGTTTCCCTATTATTCTTTAGAAAAAGAAAAGTTATATAAAAGGCTACATGGGGGAGGTCTTGATTTGCATGAACTTATGAAAGGGCAAGAGATCTATGATATTTTGAAAGCTTATAATGATTTCAGTAATATAGGAAATATTAAAACGGAGCCTATTGATATGGAACGTACCAATGAGTTGTCTATCTATCCGACATTTAGTGATTTTTATAATAAAGTATTGACTAAGTAAAAAGTCATAAAAAAGAAGGGAGAGATTTTTATGGAATTAAAAGCATATGAACGTACAGGAATTAAGGAAAAGAAAAATCTTAGAGAAAGCAAGGAACAATTATTAAAAAGAAAAAGACAGGAGGAAAACCTTCAAATGACGATGGAGCGAACCGCTTACCGAGAAGATGTAGAAAAGAAATATGATACTGGTTTGATGAATCGTGATAAAGAATGTAAAAAGATAAAAAATTTATTAGAGGATTGTTATGAAAAATCATCTATGGATATTACTTGCAATATTTATCAGTTAGTACAAGGTTATCAGGATTATTTTTCTAGTTATGGAGAAAATATGACGACGCTTGAACTTCGAACTTTTAGAAAAGCTATGGCTAAAACACTTTCTATTTCTAATGCACAGTCACTACTTGCAACGCAATCTATGGAAACTATAGAAGTCCAATCACCAGAGGCAACTGCCCAAGATGATGCTATACTTGATTTCTGCGCAGAATATTATGATAGTTTAACAACTAAGGGGCTAAATTCTTTAGAGCTTACTGGATTTTTATTAAATGCTGGTACTCCTATTCAAAATATTGAAAATTTAAAGGAAGCCAAAATGAAAGTTATGACATTAATAGATAAAACAAAATAGAAAAACGCCTTCAATTGAAGAGTTTTTTGTATGTTATTTTAGAACTTCATCCTTTAGTGATTACATAACTTTTTTCTAAATATCTACATTTTCTTCTTTTTTTGTCTATAATATAAATGAGGTTTTCTTACAGAGATGTAAGATTTCGAGTGTTAGATTGTGATACAATAAAAGTAGGTGATTGTTATGAGGATTTTAATTATTGAAGATGATTTAGAACAACAACGAGAGTTAAAGCAGTTACTAAATTCTTCTTCCTATGAGGTCGTTATCGCTCGAGATTTTTCTAATTTACTAGAAGAAGTTATGGAAGTCATGCCAAATCTTATTTTACTAGATATTAATCTTCCTATGATAAGTGGGGAAGTTTTCTTAAGAGAGCTACGTCGCACGATCGATGTTCCTGTTATTATGCTCACTAGTAAAAATAATGAATCGGATGAAGTACTCAGTATGAGTTATGGGGCCGATGATTATATTACAAAGCCTTATAATCCAACTATTTTACTACTTCGGATTGAAGCAATTTTAAAGCGTTTGCAACAAACTAGTGACTTTTTGACGGTAGATAAGATGCAAATATTTCCAGATCGAGGGCTTATTAAGTGTGAGGAGAAAGAGGTTTTGCTTACTAAAAATGAGATGCTTATTTTGAAATTACTTGTGCAAAATAGAGGGAAGATTGTTTCTAGAGAAGCAATTATGGATGATTTATGGAATAGTTATGAGTTTGTGGATGATAATACACTTACTGTTAATATCTCTAGACTTCGTGCAAAACTTCAAGAAATTGGGTATGAAGATGTGATTCAAACTAGAAAGAAACAGGGGTATATTTTACTATGAGCTTTCGTTCTTTTTTCAAAGATCATCTACTTACCGTTATCCTCTTCCTTTTTGCAGATTTTTTATGTTTTCTTTTTCTGCTTATTTTTAAGACCTCTACTCCACTTATTGTTGTTTTGCTCTTTACTATTTTTCTAGTTGAAGCCTCTTCTTTCTTTTATGAATTCTTTCGGAGAAAAGCTTTTTATGATGATTTCTCTAGTAAACTACTCTCTCTTGATCAGAAATATTTAATTACAGAAATTTTAGAAGAAGCCCACTTTTTTGAAGGGAGAGTTCTTGTAGATAGTCTTTATGACATTAATAAATCTATGTTAGATCATCTAAATCAATATAAAGGTCGAATTGAGAGTTACAAAAGTTATTTAGAAATGTGGATACATGAAATTAAAATTCCTCTTTCTAATGTTTTACTACATATCCATAATCAAAAAGGAGAGTCTGATGCCATATTGCTGGACCAAATTAAAAAATTAGAAGATTATATGGACCAGATATTATATTATTCTAGAGGTGAATATGCTGAGGTGGATTATTTTATTAAAGAGTGTTCTTTAAAGAATGTGATTAATCACGTTATCCTTCGTAACAAAGATAGCCTTTTATATCATAATGTTCATATTCATATCGATTTAGAAGATAAGACCGTTCTTTCTGACTCTAAGTGGCTTGAGTTTATTTTGAATCAAATTATTATCAATAGTGTCAAATACAAGGCTAAGAATATTATCTTTTCACTGAAAGTAGAGAATGATATCACAATTCTTTCCATTAAAGATGATGGCATTGGTATTTTAAAAAGCGACTTACCTTTAGTGTTTGAAAAAAGCTTTACAGGAAAAAATGGAAGGCATAATACAAATTCTACAGGAATGGGACTCTATATTTGTCATAATCTTTGTAAAAAACTGGGTCATTCTATTGAAGTATCTTCCGAAGTAGGAAAATTTACGGAAGTGACTATTACTTTTTTAAAACAAGATTTTTATGATACCGTTCGTTAAGCTTACAGAAGTGTAAGTATTTGTAAGCTTAATCGATGGTAAAGGAAGTATCTTTTTCTTAAAATGAATGTGGAGGAGGAAAAATATGAATGAAATTTTAAAAGTTGAAAAACTAGAAAAATATTACGGTGGAAAGTCCAATTTAACCAAAGCATTAAATGATGTTTCTTTTCATGCAGAAAAAGGAGAATTTGTAGCAATTATGGGTGCTAGTGGTAGTGGTAAGACTACTCTTCTAAACTGTATTGCTACAATTGACAAAGTAACTGCTGGACATATTTTGGTGGATGGACTTGATATTACGAAGTTAAAAGGAAATAATTTGAATAAATTTAGACGAGAGGAACTAGGTTTTATCTTTCAAGATTTTAATCTTCTAGATACCCTTACTGCTTATGAAAATATTGCACTTGCCCTATCTATTCAAAATGTGAATGTCTTTGAAATTGAAGAAAAGATAAAAAAAGTGGCTCACCAACTTGGTATAGAAGATGTACTTCAGAAATACCCTTATCAAATGAGTGGTGGTCAAAAACAGCGAGTTGCATCGGCTCGTGCTATTATTACCAATCCAAAACTTATTTTGGCAGATGAACCAACTGGTGCCCTAGATTCTAAGTCTTCTAAGATGCTACTTGAGAGATTTAATTATTTGAATCAAGAATTGAAGGCAACTATTTTGATGGTTACTCATGACGCTTTTACAGCAAGTTATGCCTCTCGAGTTATATTCATAAAAGATGGCAAAGTGTTTAACGAGATTCATCGTGGGGATAATACTAGAAGCGAATTTTTTGATAAGATTATTGATATTGTAACACTACTTGGAGGAGATCTTAACGATGCTCTTTAAATTATCCTTAAAAAATATTAAAAAGAGTTTTAAAGATTATGCCATCTACTTTTTTACTCTAATTTTGGGTGTTGCTATCTTCTATGTGTTTAATGCCATTGAAAGTCAAACGGTACTTATTGATGCCACATCTGGTACCGCTAGTATTATTGAACTTATGACGAATATGCTCTCTGGAGTCAGTGTCTTTGTTTCTTTCATACTTGGCTTCTTGATTATTTATGCTTCACGTTTTTTAATTAAAAGACGAAAAAGAGAATTTGGTATCTATTTGACACTTGGAATGAGCAAGAGACGAATCTCTATGATTTTATTTATTGAAACTATATTGATTGGTCTTATCTCTCTTGTCATCGGTCTTGGGATTGGTATTGTTTTGTCACAACTGATGAGTATTCTTGTTGCCAATATGTTTGAAGCAGATATGACAAAGTTTTCTTTTATTCTATCTAAGAGTGCTTGTATTAAATGTCTAATCTACTTTGGTATTATGTACTTACTTGTGATGATTTTCAATACTATTAATATTGGAAAATGTAAATTAATTGATTTGTTACATAGTAGCAAAAAAAGTGAAAAAGTAAAACTAAAAAATTCACTTTTATGCATTGTTATCTTTCTTATTTCTGCTAGTGTTTTAGGATTTGCTTATTATATGGTTACTGGTGGAATCGAGACGATGCTAGACTCTGCTGATAAAATATTTATTCCTATTGCATTAGGAATTGTGTCTACCTTTTTTATCTTTTGGTCTTTATCAGGACTTATTTTGCGAGTTGCTTCTAAAAGACGAAAATTTTATTATAAAGGATTAAATAGTTTTACCTTGAGACAGATTAGTAGCAAGATTAATACAACCGTATTTTCAATGAGTATTATTTGTCTTATGTTATTTGTGACTATTTGTATCCTTTCTAGTTCTCTATCTATTAAAAATTCTATGACTGCTAATTTAGAGGAGCTTGTTCCTGTTGATGTAGAGTTTACTAAAATGATTGATATTGATACTAGTAATCCAGCTATTATTGAAGATTTTGATTTGTCAATTATAGAGACATTGGAAAAAAATAATTTTGATGTTCAGAATAAATTAAAAGATATCGTATCTTTTGATATTCATAAGACGGAGAAATTAACTTTAAAGGAAACTTTGGGGAAGCAGGTTTTAGCGAAGTATAAATTTATGCATTATGATGCACCTGAGATAATTATTGGACTTAGCGATTATAATAAAGTTGCCCGATTATTTGGACATAAAGAATATACTCTTAAAAGAGACGAGTATATGATTATTGCCGATTATGATGGAATGATCGATGCTCGAAATTTAGCATTAAAGGAGAGACCTTCTATCGTTTTAGGAGAAAAGCGTTATCAACCAAAGTATGATGAATGTAAGTATGGTTTTCTTGAGATTTCCTCTACTCATATCAATGGTGGTATTATAGTAGTCCCTGATGAGGCCTTAGAAAGTATTCCTGTTACAGATAAAGCACTGCTTGCTAATTTTAGTACTAATAATAAAGAAGAGATTAAAAAGATTAATCAAGAACTCCGTGACTTTGCTGATAAAACCTGGAAGAATAGTAGTTTTACTACTGTTACTACCAAACTTGATATTGCAGAAAGTAGTATCGGGCTTGGGGCACTTGTCACCTTTATTGGTCTTTACTTAGGTATTATTTTCTTAATCTCTAGTGCAGCGATTCTTGCTTTAAAGGAGTTGTCTGAGAGCAGTGACAATAAAGAAAGATTTCGAATGCTACGAAAGATTGGTACAGATGAAGTTCTTATTCGTAAAGCTTTATTCAGACAGATTGCTATTTTCTTCTTATTCCCACTGATTCTTGCGATTGTTCACTCTGTCTTTGGTATTATGTTCTGTAATTGTATTTTGGAAACATTTGGAAATGAACAATTGCTACCATCTATCATTATGACTTCTATTTTTATCATTATTATCTATGGAGGATATTTCTTAATTACTTATTTCTGTAGTAAAAATATTTTGAGAGATGCCTAGATATGAATACTCTATTTTGTGGTTTATTCTCTATGATTACTCTTTTCTTACCACTTATTCTCTTACTTATCTTCTTTTTTCTCATTGCTTTTGTTAAAAAATAAAAAGAATATCTTAGTTGATACTCTAGGATGCCTATTTTAGGTGTCTTTTTTCGATTTTACTATAAATTATTCCTAATACTATTAAATATAGAAGAGAGCCGAAAAAGACAATACAAAGCCATATAGGCTTATCAAAAAATAATATGGATGGAACCATTTCGTGGGGATTTTTAGGTATTTTAAAGGCCATGATTGTAATTAGTATAGTACCAGTTACTGCTAATACATAAAAGATTTTTTTCAATATTTTTCAACCTCCATTTTCTATTATTTTACCATATTTTTCCAAAAGTACATATATTAAATGTAGTGCATTTTACACTTCTTCATAAGATAATGAACATAGGTGATAATATGACTATCCAGAAAAATGATAATAAATATATCTATGTAATCGTTGGACAAAATATTAGAAGAATTCGGAAAGAAAGGAAACTTACTCAATTGCAACTTGCTGAAATGATTCAGTATAGTGAAGGGACAATTGCTAATATAGAAAATAGTAGTTTTCAAACCTTTAGTTTAGAATTTTTATATATCCTTGCTAAGAAATTAAATATCTCTATGAGTGAATTCTTTAATGGTATTAATTTACCGATAGTAAACAATAGTACAGATTCTAACTCATCCAAGCATTAAAACTTTTTCGTTCGATTAAGTTTTTCTTTTTATTGACATATGAATAGTTGTTCAATTATAATATTAATAGGAGGTAGAGATTATGAAAGAACTATTTGTATGTGACTGTGATGTTATTCATCAAGATGTAGTAAACAGGGTAAAGAAAGAACTACTTGATGATTCACTAACATTTGATATTGCTGACTTTTTTAAAATTTTTGGAGATAGTACGCGAGTTAAGATTTTGTGGGCACTGGAGAGACATGAAATGTGTGTTTGTGATTTAGCCTATTTGTTACAAATGACAAAGTCTGCTATTTCTCATCAGTTAAGGATTCTTCGAGATCATAAATTAGTGAAAATTCGTAAGGATGGGAAATTTGTTTATTATCAATTGGATGATTTCCATGTGAAAGATATTTTAGACAAATCCTTAGAACATTTGGAGGAGGGAAAATGAGACATAGAGAATTTCTGCGCGTTATTAGCAGTGCTGTCCTTTTTACGATTGCACTATTTCTTCCCTCTTCTCTCCTTCAAACTTCACTTTTTATCGTTAGTTATTTGATAGTTGGTATTGATGTTATCTTTCACGCCATTCGCGGATTTGGAAAAAGGTTTCTTTTAGACGAGCATTTTTTAATGTCTCTTGCAACGATTGGAGCTTTTTTAATTGGAGAGTATAAAGAGGCAGTAATGGTTATGATTTTATATCAAATTGGAGAACTTTTTACAGATCACGCTACTGAGAAAAGTGAAGAAGAAATTAGTAAACTTATGGCCATACGACCTGATTATGCTAACTTAGTTAAGAATGGGAAAGAGAAGAAGGTTTCTCCTGAAGAAGTGCGAGTAGATGATGTTATTCTCATCAAGAGTGGAGAGAAAATACCTCTAGATGGTGTTATTCTAGAAGGAGAATCTATGCTTGATACTAGTAGTTTAACCGGAGAAGCTCTACCTCAGCCAGTCGTGGTGGGAGACGTTGTTTTAAGTGGTTCTGTCAACTTAAGTGGAAGCCTTACTGTAAGAGTTCAAAGTGAGTTTAAAGATTCGACTGTTCATAAGATTTTAGAGCTTGTTAAAAATGCTAGTACTAAAAAATCTAATTCTGAAAAATTTATAACAAAGTTTTCTAAATACTACACGCCAATTGTTGTTTTGATTGCTTTTACCATTGGCTTTATCATTCCCCTACTTTTCTCTTTGGAATTTCAGGAATATATAGAACGAGCTCTTATCTTCTTAGTGATTTCTTGCCCTTGTGCTTTGGTTATTTCTGTCCCACTTGGTTTCTTCTCTGGCATTGGAGGGGCTAGTCGGAGTGGTATTTTGATAAAAGGGAGCCATTACCTAGAGCGTCTTGCTCATATTAACTGTTTTGTTTTTGATAAGACTGGGACTCTAACAAAAGGGACTTTCGAGGTAGTTGATATCATCTCTTTAGGGTTACCTCAGGAAAAGATTCTCTACTATGCTTCTTGTTCTGAGCGTGACTCTTCTCACCCAATCGCCCTATCTATTAAGAAATACTATGGAAAAGATATATCAAAGGCTAAAATCAAAAGTGTCCAAGAACTTAGTGGTTTTGGCACAACAGCGCTTGTAGATAACCGGGAAGTAATCGTTGGAAATTATGCGTGCATGTTGAAAAATGATATTTTATGTGAAGAGCTTCAAAATGATCATACTACTATTTATGTTGCCGTTGATAAAAAAGTTGGTGGAGTTATTTTTATTAATGATGTCGTAAAAGAAGAGGCTTCTTCTGCTATTTTAGAACTTAAAAAATTAGGTAGTGAAAAGTTTGTAATGCTTACTGGTGATAAAGAGGCTGTTGCTTCTCATATTTCTCAACAGTTGAAACTAGACGATTATTATGCGGAACTTTTACCAGATGATAAAGTTGTAAAAGTAGAATCCCTTTTAAAAGATTACCACGTTGCCTTTGTTGGAGACGGTATTAATGATGCCCCAGTTCTTGCTATTTGTGATGTTGGTATTTCTATGGGTAGAGTTGGCAGTGATGCTGCCATTGAGGCGAGCGATATTGTAATTATGACCGATCAGTTAAAAAAGCTTCCACAGGCAGTTAAAATTTCTAGGAAAACTCTTCGTATTGTTAAACAAAATATCGTGTTTGCTCTTACTGTTAAATTTCTCATATTACTACTTGGGGCATTTGGTCTTGCTAATATGTGGTTTGCGGTTGTTGCCGATGTTGGTGTTTCTATTTTAGCTATTTTAAATTCGATGCGGGCGTTTCAATTATGACAGAACTTTTTTATGATTATTATGATAGTCCTATTGGTATGATTAAGGTTACTGCTACCAATCAATACCTTATTATGTGTCAATTCTGCTCTGCTCGCGAAGAAAAACATCCAAATAGTATTACTGAGCTTACTTGCTTGCAGTTAGAAGAATACTTTACTTTTAGAAGATGCAAATTTGATATAGCCTATCAAGCGCAGGGAACTCTTTTTCAACAGGAAGTGTGGAAAAAACTTGCAGAAATTCCATATGGAAAGACTTTTCATTATTCTGATATTGCTCAAATGTTAAAAAAAGAAAAAGCAGTTCGTGCTGTTGCTCATGCCATTGGACAAAATCCATTATTAATTATTATTCCCTGCCATCGGGTGGTTGGAAAAGATGGTACTCTTCATGGGTATAAAGCAGGAATTGAGCGCAAGCAATATTTATTAGATATGGAATATCCACAGTAAATTGGATAATTGTCAAATAGTGTGTGTAGACACAAAGAAGTGAAAATTTAGGAGGTA
>CAMNSB010000012.1 GCA_946554325.1 uncultured Mycoplasmatota bacterium | reverse complement strand
TGTTAAAATTACTTCTTTAAAAGAAGAAGAGATAGAAAAACTATAAAAGACTCTCATCGAGAGCCTTGAGTGGTTTTATTTTGCAATTGAGATTGTATATGGTGTTGTGTTGCAACTGGTTATTTTGCTTCCTGGTTTTATTCCTGATACATATTGATCTGCACTCATTCCTGTATCTGCTACCCCAATTACACTTATTTTAACATTTGGATAGTTACTAGCGAAGTAAGAGTAGAGTGCATTGCTCATAGCACTATATCCTTCATTATTCATGAAAACATTTCTTAGGCTTGAGCCCACTGTATATGTCTTTTCTTTACATGTTGGTTGTGTATTATTTGTGTTATTATTCGTATTATTGTTGTTATTGTTCGTGTTATTATTATTTGGTTTTTCTTGATTTTTATTTGGAGCAACGTAGCCTGTATTGTTTGCGTTTGTTTTCTTTTTTCCTGTTGATAATGTTATTGTAATCGTCGTGTTTTCAGAAACTTCGCTTCCTTCTTTCATCGATTGTGCTATTACTGTATCTTTTTCTATCTTTTCATTATCTTCATAAACAAAATTATAATTTAAGTCTGCTTCTTTTAATTTTTTTATTACTTCTTGCTTTTTTAATCCTGTTAATCTAGGAACCTTTGTTTTCTTTCCTTGTGAAATAGTAATAATAATCGTTTCTCCATTTTTGATTGTTTCTCCTTCTTTATGAGAAGTCTTTATAATTTCTCCTTTTTTTACTAAACTATCAAATTCATATTCTTCTTGATAAGAAATTCCATATTTTTCAGCCCAACTTTTTATTTCATCCAATGTATTTAGTTTTGGCATTTTTAATTTTCCCTTTGATAGAGTAATGGATATTAATGTTTTTTGTTCAATGATGTCTCCCTTATTATAATTTGCTTTTATTACATGATTGTCCTTTATTTTATCATCGTATTGATCTGTAAATTCTATTTTTAATTTGTTTTTGATAATCCATTCTGTTAGTTCTGTCATACTCATTTTCTTTAAATCAGGTACTTTAATCTTTGGTCCTTTTGAAATGGTTAATTTTATTTTTGTTTCATTTGGTTTTACTAGTATTCCTGGTTTTTCACTCTGTTTTACTGTATAATCTCTTTTTACTTTACTTGAAAAATCCTTTTCTATTTCATAAGATATGGCGTGCTGTTTTAACCAAAATTCTGCTTCAAATTTAGATTTATTGGTTAAATCAATTAATTTTGTATCTGTTATTTCCTCTTTTTCTCCTAGAGAGAAAGTTAGTTTTAAAAGATCACTGCGTTTTCTATTTCCTGTTCCTTCTTGCTCTATTACTGTGTTTTTTAATTTTGCAGATTCTGTAAACTCTACTTCTACATTGTTTAAGTTGTTTTCTTTTACAAACTTTATTACTGCTTCATCACTCCATGTTAGCATGTTTGGAATAATGACTTCTTTATCCGGATTTGCACCCTCACTGACTGCTACTGTTAGTTTTTTAACTTTCTTTAAGTTGGTACCACTTTCTATATTTTGTCCAATAATTTTATATTCTTCTATCATGTCACTATATTCATAAATTTGTGTTAATTCAATATTATTTTTCTCTGCATATTTTACAACTTCTGTTAGGCTTTTACTTGTAAAGTTTTCTAATTTTTGATTTGGCATGTTTATTAGATTAAACTGAAGAGCAAGTTCAAAACAATTCATAATTATTAGAGTAATAGATGCTAGAAGGGTGGTGTTTTTTCCTTTTCTTCCTGCTATTACTGCTGTGAAGATAAAGAAAATTACAAATACTGTGGATAATAGTAATATAATTAAGTTTTCTAGCTCTATTCCTTCTTGTACTCCTTTGTATATACTTCCTCCAAATAATGCTAAAGTGGACATTAGTGCTAGCGTTAGAAAGAAGTAACCTATTTTATTTTTCTTTCTTTTTGTTTTTTGTTCCTCCATTTTTTACCCTCCTTATTTTCTATCTTTATTATATAATAAAAGTGTCTAATTATGAAGATTTCGGCTTTCTTCTTTACAAAAATGGACAGTTGCACTGTGTTATATATTTTTGTTATAATGTGATTAGTAATTATAAGGAGATCAGTTATGAAATTTAGTATTATTGTTCCTGTTTATAATGTTTCTTTATATCTTGAGAAGTGTCTTAATAGTTTAAAAAAGCAGAAGGGGGACTTTTTTGAAGTATTGGTTATTAATGATGGCAGTCGTGATAACAGCTTAGAAATAGCGGAAAAGTGCGTTTCAGGTGATAAGAGATTTCATATTTACACCAAAGAAAATGGTGATATTAGTGATGCTAGGAACTATGGGATTGAACGAGCTCGGGGAGAATATTTGTTATTTGTCGATGGAGATGACTTTGTGGGCGAAAATTATTTAGAAGTGATAGAGCAAAATATTCTTAAAAATCATCAGCCGGATATTTTAAGATATCAAGTGTTTAGGCATAGTTTCTGTAGTAATCGTAGTGAACTTTGTAAGGGTAGCAGTTTTTCTTTATCTGGAGTCGATGCTTTTCGACGGCTTATTTATGAGACTTATTTTGATGTTGTTTGGGTGTATGCTTTTAAAAGAAGCTTTTTTGAACATTATCAGTTTCGCTTTGAAAAGGGGAGAAGACATGAAGATTTTGGACTGATTCCCTATGTTATTTTGAAGGCTCAGAGAGTAGTGGCGATAGAAGATGGGCTTTATTATTATGTAGAGCGTGATGACAGTATTACAACAAGTATAGATACTTCGAAGATTAAGAAGAGGTTGGATGATGCTTTTTACCTTTATGATATGTTGATGAAAAAGATAAAGGAAGATTCAGTACTTCGTGATGATGATAAACGCTTTGTTTATAGTTATCTTTCAAATGCAATGCTTGGGATGGGAAAAAACTTAGATCATACTCTTTTAAAGTATTATGTTGCTGAAATAAAAAAACGTGATATTCCTTCTTATTTATTAGATGATAGTTTTTTTAGAAGGATGAAAAGGATGATGAGTACCTACTTTCCAAAGTTTTATATTAAACATTTTGCAAAGTAAGAAAGGACGTAAGATTATGGTAAAGGTTAGTGTTATTGTTCCTGTTTATAATGTTTATCCTTATTTGGAACGATGTTTAGATAGTTTAGTGAATCAAACTTTAAAGGAGATTGAAATTATTGTTGTGAATGATGGGTCACCTGATCAGTCTCAAGAAATTATTGATAGATATGCGAAAAGGGATGAAAGAATTATTCCTTTAAAGAAAAAAAATGGAGGACTTAGTGATGCTCGAAATTATGGGTTAAAATATGCTAAGGGGGAATATATTTCTTTTATTGATAGTGATGATTATGTGGATGTTACGATATTAAAGAAGATGTATGCTAAAGCAAAGAGTGAAAAGTGTGATTTAGTAGAGTGTGACTGCTACTGGGAATATCCTGATAGAAAAGTTCTTGATAAGTCTCATATTGTTGATAGTTATTTTGTAGATATCAGGGTGATGGCTTGGAATAAGCTTTACAGGCATAGTTTGTTAAAAAAGACAGGTGTTTTGTTTCCTTTAGGACTTCAGTATGAAGATATTTCTTTTTGTTATCAACTTTTGCCTTATGTTAAAAAAATTGGTTATGTAGATGAGGCACTTTACTATTATATTCAACGGGATACGTCAATTGCTAATACTAGTAATACTCGGGTAAGGGAAGTTTATGATAATATAAAGTTAGTACTTGATTACTATAAGAAACAAGGGTTTTATGAGAAGTATGAAAAGGAACTTGAGTATGTTACAACTAAACTTATTTTAGGACGTAATTTTTATCGTATTTGTGCACTTAAAGATAGAAAGATTAGAAAGGCTTATTTAAACGAAGGGTATCAATTGTTGGAAAGTAATTTTCCAAATTGGAAGAAAAATAAATATTTGCAAAGTAGAAATGATTTACATCACAGGTATTATAAGCATTTGAATCCATTTATGTATAAACTTTCTTCTATTGTTTTTCATCATATGGGGGATAAGATTTTAAAAAAGGTTAGGGGGTAAAGTATGCAAAAGATGAAAGAAAAATTGAAAATAGAATATTTATTTTATCTCTTTTTAGTGATATCTCCTTTTTTGGATGCTTTTAGTTATTGGTATCGTGAATGGTTCCCTAAAGTAAGTGTTTCTCCTACTACTATTTTAAGACTTGTAATTCCTTGTATTTTGTTGCTATTTATTTTTATAAGAAATAGAAAGAGTCGTAAGTATTTAATGATTGGGGGAGGCGTTTATTTCCTTTATGCTGTTTTTCACTTGCTTATTTATCAGAAATTTTTAACGGGTAGTGCTTATGGAAGTGTTTTTCATGAGGCACAATATATTTTGAATTATACTTATATGATCTCCTTATTTTATCTTTGCTATTATTTCAGTTGTGAGGGGAGACTATCAAAGTTAAAACAGGCACTCACTTGGTTTCTAACAGGATATGTATTTCTTTTATATTTAGCTCTTATTACTCATACTTCTTCATCTACTTATATTGATGGTGTGGGTTATAAAGGTTGGAATGCTAGTGGTAATGCAGTTGGGTCGCTCCTTCTTATTACGCAAGTGATTTTGATTCCTTACTTTTTTGAAGAAAAGAAGTGGTATCATTTCCTTTTGCTTATTGCTACTGGTGTTTATTTGATGGTGTTTTTGGGAACTCGTGTTGGTCTTCTTGGTTTTCCTCTAACACTTGGCGCGTACTTTTTCTGTTTTCTTTTAGGACGGAGGGGAAAGGGCGTAATCTCTCGTAAAAAAGTAATTGTTTCTTGTTTCCTTTTTATCCTCCTACTTGGAAGCTCTTTCTTCTTTATTTCTCATTCTTCTACTTTAAAGAGACAAAAGAACTTAGAGAAAGAACAGAATCAGGTAGTGGATCAGAAGACTGGGGAAGTTTCTCATATTACGGGGGATGCCCTAGCGTATGTTGAAAAAATTGAAAAGGGGAAGATGGATACAAAGTTTATGGATAAAGCACAACAAAAGTCACTGGTTGAGATGAAAAAGACTGCAGATAGCTTAGAACTTGATAATAGCAAAAGACGAGTGCAACAGGTGTTTTATCATACTTATTTAATTAAGAATCAGAAGAGTATTCTTAGAATTTTATTTGGAAATGGGTATCTTGCCAATTACAGTGAGATGACTCTAGAGATGGAGCTTTTATCTCTTCTTTATAATTTTGGACTTTTTGGGTTTGTTCTTTATTTAGGATTTTTTGTTATTATTTTTGTAAAGGCAGTTGTTACGTTAATTTGGAACTTTTCTAGGCGGAATGCTACTTACTTTTATTATTTGTTTGGAGTAGCCTTTGTTTATTTGTTATCGCTAATGGCAGGGTATACTTTCTTTCATGTATCATGTATGGTAGTGATTGTTCTTTTGCATATCTTATTAAATCAAGAATGTTGTAATTTGGAGGAATCTTAAAAAGTGTATACTAAAAGTCTTAAAAAATGTATATTAAAACTCTTAAAAATTGTATATTAAATTTGTTAAAAAATGTATATTAGAACTCTATTTATGGTGTAAAATAGTGTTATAGTTTATGTTTAAAAATTATATTAAAATAGGTAGGAGTATGTTTATGAAAAAAGTTGTATTTGCCATTACTAGTTTGCAACTGGGAGGGGCCGAACGGGTACTTGTTGATATTGTGAACCGATTAAAGGATCATTATGATGTTACGATTTTTACTTTGTATGGACAAGGCGAATTTTTGTCTCAAGTAGATAAAGATGTAAAGTGTATTAGTTTGTATGATACCTCGTATGAAAGGCGTTGTAGAGTACAAAAGCTTTGTACTTCTTTATTGATGGCGATTCCTTTTTTATGGAAAGCAATTTATCATAAACATTTGGAGGGACGGTATGATGTGGAAATTGCTTTTTTAGAAGGACCTCCCACTTGGATACTATCTTGTCCAACACGCGCTAAAAAGATTGCTTGGATTCATAATGATTTAGAAAAGACTTTTGCTGGTGGAATTTTTAATATATATAAACATCATCTCAATAGACTTGCTTATAGCAGATATGATGAATTAGTGTTTGTGTCCTATGATAATAAAACTACTTTTGAAAAACTTTATCCTTCTTTAAAGAAGGGAAAAGTTATTTATAATTATATTGATACTAGAAGAATAGAAAGACTATCCTTAGAACATGTTGATATTCCTTATAAAAAGGATGCTCCTGTTTTTGTTAGTGTTTGTAGACTTACAGAACAAAAAGGAATAGAAAGACTGATTCATGTTCATAAAAAGTTAATTGATGATGGATATTTTCATTATATTTATATTATAGGCGATGGACCTTTAAAAAGCATGCTTTTAGATCTTATTCGTTATGAACAGGTGCAGGAGACTTTTTTCTTACTTGGAAAAAGAGAAAATCCCTATCCTTATATGAGAGAAGCTGACTACTTCATTTTAGCATCTTACTATGAGGGGTATGGAATGGTTTTAGTGGAAGCACAAACCCTTGGTAAAACTATTTTAATTACAGATACTGCGGCAAGAGAAGCGGTCGATGATTATTCTAATAAAATCATTATGGAAAATAGTGAAGAGGGAATTTATCAAGGGATAAAAGAGATGACTTGTAAAAAGAGTTGTAAAGATAAAGTGAAAAAATATGAAAACTCTAAAATAATTTATGATATAATAAATGTAATAGAAAAATCATGATGAGGTGTTTTATGAAAATTTCCATTGTTACAGCAACTTATAATCGAAGTGATCTTCTTTTTCGTCTTTATCAAAGTATCTTAGAAAATAGTAAGAGTTATTCTGATATTGAGTGGTTTATTATGGACGATGGTAGTAGTGAAAAGTTAGATAATAAAGTCAAAAAATGGCGAAGAGAAGCAAATTTTCCTATTTTCCTTTTTTCGCAAGAAAACAGTGGAAAGATGGCATCTATTAATGCTTTAATTTCTAAGACTAGTGGAGATATTATTATTGAAATGGATGATGATGACTATTTTTGTCCTCATGTTTTTTCAAAAATCGTGTTTGATTATCAGAAAATTTTAAATAATGATAAAGTTTATGGTGTGATTTATGAGAAAGAGTTTTCTCAGAATAATAGAAATATTAAAAGCGGTCTTAAAGGGAAAATATGCACTCTTTATGATTTACATTATAAAGAAAAAGAAGACTTTGATATGGCTCTTACCTTTAAAGGGGATTATAGAAGAAAGTTTTCTTATGAGCTTGAAAATGGGGAGAAGTTTGTGACTGAGGCTCGAATGTATTATAAGATGGATCAAGGAATGGATGGTTTTTATATAGAGGCAGAACCTTTGATGATTTGTGAATATAGAAGTGATGGTTATACAAGAGGGATTGAAAAATTATTTAAAAATAATCCTTATGGTTATTATGTCTTTTTTAAAGAAGTGTTTTCTTATTCACAAAAGGGAATTCTTTTTTCTAAAAGGCTTTATAATATAAAACATTTTATTTTATTTGGGTATCTTACAAAACATCATTTTTTAGAAATGTGTAGTAGTGTTCATGGTTTTAATAAGATATTGTTTACTATTTTGTATATACCTGGTAGAGTTTCTTCTAAAAGAAGGTTTGGTGATGTTTCTTGAAAAAAAAGATTATGATTACTGCTTATTCTTTAGGACTTGGAGGGATTGAGAAAGCACTTGTTAATCTACTTCAACTTCTTGATAAGAATCAGTATGAGATTACTTTGGTTTTAGAAAAATGTGAGGGTATTTTCTTAGCACAGGTGCCTAAACATATTGAGGTTATTGAGTATCATGTTCATCAGGATAAAAATCCGCTTATTCGTAAGATCAAGAATCGTATTAAACTTTGGAAATGGAAGAGAGTTCATAAAAATAAGTATGATTTTGCAATTAGTTTTACTACTTATTCTAGACCTGGGGCACATATTGCACTTAATGCATCTTCTAATAATGCTTTATGGGTTCATAGTAATTATGAACAAGTGTATGAGGGTGATAGCAATAAAATTAGGGAATTCTTTCGGGTTGTGCAAGCGGATAAATTTAAACATTTAATATTTGTATCGCAAGATAGTAAGAATGCTGTTTGTAAATATTTAAAATGTTTTGCAAAAAAAAGTTTAGTATGTAATAATATTGTTAACTATAAAGAAATAAGAGAGAATGCAGAAGAGGAAATTGACAATATTAAAACTACAACAACATTTCTTAATGTAGGTAGACATGATGAACATTCTAAACAATTATCACGTATTATTGGAGCATCAAAACGTCTTGTAAAAGAAAATTATGATTTTGAGGTTTGGTTTGTAGGAAGTGGAGTGGATACTAATTATTATAAAAGCTTGGTAGAAGAGAATGGGTTAGAAGATGTTATTTTGTTTTTGGGAAAGAAGGATAATCCTTTTCCTTATTATAAAATGTGTGATGCTGTACTACTTAGTTCTCAGTATGAAGGATATCCTGTTGTCTTTGTTGAGGCTATGGTTATGAATAAGCCTCTTGTTACAACAAAGGTATCTGATTATCAGGAAGTAGAGGGAAAGTATGGTATTGTTTGTGAAAATTCGGAAGAGGGAGTATATTTAGGAATGAAGGAGTTTTTAGATAAGGGATATAAAATAGAGTCTTTATTTGATGCTGAAAGGTTTAATAGGGATATTATAGAGCAGTTAGAAAAGTTAATAGGGGGATATAAGTAATAGTCAAGTTATTTTAAAAATATCTTTAAATGAGATTGTAATTATAAATAATAATTGATTTTGGGAGTATAATCGAGTTATTATAAAAATAGAAAGGAATCAATTTTGTTAAAATTGATTGTAGGAGTAAAATGAAAAAAAAGAAGAAAAATATTAATTCCATAAAATTAGAGTCATTATTAGGTTGTTTTATATTGTCTGCAATATTTCTACTAGTATTTATAACAATTACTTTAGTATTTACTAATATATTATTTATTTTGAATATATCTATCACTAAATTTCATTTACCGATTTCATTTTTGATTTCATTTATACTTTTTTTCTTTCTAAATAAAGAGAAAGGTAATAAAATAAAATTAGTTTCTTCTTTCATTTCTGTTGTAATATTTTTGTTATTTACAGTTGTAGTTGGCTCTGTTTATGATGGAACTTCTGATGGGAATACTTATCATAAATTAGCAGTTGGTGCTATGAAAAATGGATGGAACCCTGTTTATCAATCTGTTGGTGATTTTAATAAAAAAGAGGGAAATCCTTTTGATATTTATGAAGATAATGTAAATATCAATTGGGTTGATCATTATGCTAAGGGTACAGAAACTTTTGCTGCTGTAGTATATAAATCTACTAATAATATAGAATGTGGAAAAGTTTATAATGTTCTTTGGATTTATATTGGTATGTTTATATTGGTTTCTCTTTTCCAGAAAATAGGATTATCTAGTATAAAAAGTATTATTCTTTCTTTTATATTAGCATTTAATCCTATTATATTAGTACAAATGAATAATTATTATTTGGATGGTGTATTGGCGATAACATTATTTCTTACTATTTTGATTTGTTTATATCAGCAAAAAATGGTTTCGATAGGAGAAGAAAACTTAAATTATATTATTCTTGGATGTTCTTTAATTTGGGCAATTAATTCAAAATTTAATGGTCTTGCTTTTACTGGAGTATTTTGTTTAATACTTTATCTTTATAGACATGTAAGAAATTTTATGTATAATAGGAAAAGTTTTAAAACGTCATTAATGAAAGATACTATATTTTATATTATAATAGTGTTTTTGTCAGTTACAATAGTAGGGGCAGGGTCTTATACTAAAAATTTCCTTGATCATGGACACCCATTATATCCATTATATGGTAAAAATCATGTGCCTAGTATGATTATGATGGAAATACCTAAGTCTATGCAGAATGATAGTCCTTTGAAGACTTTTGCTATTAGTATTTTTGCTAAAGGAGAAAATGTATCACCTTCTTATGCAGAACAAGTTAATGAGCCTAATTTAAAAATACCTTTTACAACCTCCAAAGAAGAAATAAATAATTATGTAATACCAGATATTAGAATGGGAGGATTTGGTCCCTTGTTTAGTGCAATTTTTGTTTTAACAATCGTTATGACTGTTTTAATTGGTATTGAATTTATAAAGAACAGGACTTGGAATCAACTTATACCATATATTATTGTATTAATTACTGTGTTTTTGTTGATTTCGTTTATAGATGGTAGTTATTGGGCCAGATATATTCCTTATTTGTATTTGATTCCTTGTTTTAATTTAATTCATTATTTTCAAAAGGAAAAATTATTAAGGTCTATTCAATTGCTTCTAGTCTTAGTCGTAGGATTATTCTTTATCAATTCTGGTTTAATTTTCCAAGTTCAATTGAAAAATACTTATAATAACAATAATTATTTAAAAATTAGAAAGTTAAAATTTATAGATGAGTCTAAAAGTAAAGAAAAAATAAAAATTCATCTTTCTCATCATGGTATTCAAGGAGTTCAGTATAATATTGATGATTGGAATGTTAGCAATTATGAATTGACGGGGGAAAATGAGCTAGAAAATGACTGCTATATGTTTACTTATTAGATTTTATTTATAAAAATGATAAAGTGAGGAATTTGTTTTTATGGAAGTAAAAAAAGTTAGAGAATCCAATTTTGAGGTATTAAGAATAGTGTCTATGTTTCTAATTGTTCTTTTTCATACTTTAGCATATAGTGGCTTTTTATCTCATTCTAAGGGTTTTATGCAATGGTTTTTGTTCTTTATAAAGTCTATTACACTTATGCATGTTAATTCTTTTATTTTAATTACTGGCTATTTTCAGTGTACTAGTAGTATGAAATTGAGTAAGGCTATTGCTATTAATAATGCTACTTGGTTTTATAAGGCATTAATCATAATTATATTTTTGGCTTTTGGATTATTGAAGGTTATGCCAACTAAAACAGAAATTATGACAGTATTATTGCCAATTGATTTCGGAATATATTGGTTTATTGGTTGCTATCTTGTTCTTTATTTGATTAGTCCTATGTTAAATAAAATAATTGATAATACTTCAAAAAAAGAACTAAAAACTATGATTGGAATTTTATTATTTATTCTAAGTGGTCTTTGTTTATTTACCACTGATACTTTTTATGGAAATAATTTTGGTCGTTCGCTTAGTACCTTTATTTTAATGTATTTTATTGGTGCTTATTTAAGAAAATATCCAATTAGTGAAAATAAAAAAAATAATTTTAAAAAGTTAAGAATTTCTTGTTTTTTTAGTATTTTTCTTCTTGCTTTTGTAGGAAGTATTTTCGGTATAATTGGAGTGAAAATGGCTCAATATAATGGTATATATGGTTTTGTTTCTAGAATTTTTGAATATATTTATTCTAGTTATTCCTCTCCTTTATTAATTCTTCAAACTCTTGCATATTTTATGCTTTTTACTACTTTTAAGTTTAAAAATAAAATAGTAAATTCTATTGCTAGTTGTATGATAGGGATATACTTAATACATGAGAATAAGTATGTGCGTGAGATATTGTACGAAAAGATTGGTCTTACAATTATAAAAATTATTGATATAAAAGCGATTTTATATTTATTCTTGGTAGCTATTTTGATATTTATCATTTGTTTAATGATAGAATATGTTAGGAAACGTATATTTTATTTTGTATATCAATTATCTATTTTTAAAAAAGTTAGAGAAAAAATATCTTATTTTTCAGAAAAAAAATTAAATTTGAAATGGTAGTATGTTTGTTTTTATAACCTGAAAAAGATTTTGTTCTTTAGATGGGGTATATTTAGGAATGAAACAATTTTTAGATAATGGTTATTCAATAAAAAAAACGATTTGATCTAGAAAAATTTAATCAAGAGATTATGACGAAGTTAGAAGAGTTAATAGGGAGAGATTGTAATGAAAAAACGAGTTCAGAATAAAAAACGAATTAATAAAAATACTAATATAAGAACTTCATTACTTCATGTATTTTATATTATAATGGCTATTGTTTTTATTTATCTTTTTATTCAAGTTATATTTCATAATCATATTGGAATTGTACAAATTCATCCATTTCTTTTGATTATATCCATGATTGGTTATTTTTCGTTTTTTTATTTTTTGTATCGATTTTTACAAAAAAGAGTGAAAAGGGATAAAATTTTCTCTGCTATTTGTTTTTTCATTCTTTTTATTATTCAGCTTCTATTTGCTTATTTTTTTGCAGTTAGACCTAGTTGGGATTTTGGATGTGTCCATTTTGGAGCTATGGATCATGTTCTTAAAGTACAAAGTATTTATCAAAATCAATATTTTTATCAATATGGAAATAATATTCCAATTACTATGCTTTTTATATTTCTTTATAAATTAGTTCATTTCTTTGGATTTTCTCAGTTTTTATTTTTTGGTATTGGCTTCAATATTTTGTGTATTGATATTGCTTTGTTTTATATGTATCGATTTATATGCGAATATTTTTCTAAGGAGCAAAGTAGAATATTTTTGATACTAACACTTTCTTTTACCCCTTTTATTACTTATGCTCCTATATTTTATACTGATACTATTTCTCTGCCTTTTGCAGTAGGAGGAATTTATTATTTATTTCATTATTTCAATACTAGTCATGAACTACGGTTTTTAATGATTAGTGGTCTCCTACTTGGGGTGGGTTGCTGTTTGAAGTTTTCATTGTTTGTTATTGTGATTGCTATTTGTATTTATTTGTTTTTTCAACAAGAGATTAAAAGTCCAAAACGTGTTTTTAAAATTGTTACTGTTTTATTTGTTATGATATTTTTACCTATTGTACTTTTGAATGTTTTTATTACTGTAAGATTTGACTCTAAGCAACAGGAGCTTTATGCTTTTCCTCTTACACATTGGATTATGATGGGATTAAAAGGAGTAGGAGGATATAATGATCAAGATGTAAATTTTACACTTTCCTATAAAGGAAAAGAAAAAAGAGAAGAAGCTAATATACAAGAGATTCAAAATAGACTTAAAAAAATGATGAAAGAAAAAAAATTACTATCTTTTTATACGCAAAAAGCTATTTACACTTGGGGTGATGGTACTTATTTTGCTCCCGCAAAGTTAGAGAGAGAGCCATTATATTCTTACAAGATAAAAGATTATTTTTTATACTCTAATCATGGAAAAAATAAATTTTATCATGCTGTTGCTCAAACTCAACACATTTTTATGTTACTTTTTATTATATTAGGACTTATTTTTTCTAGTTATTTAGATAAGAGGCAACGTGATTTACAAATACTTTTGAATATTATCATTTTTGGGGCTTTTTTGTTTTTGTTGTTGTGGGAGGCTAGAAGTCGCTATCTTGTTAATTTTATTCCTATTCTACTATTATCCTGTTATTTGGGAATGGTAGCAGGAGGACGATTTTTTGTTCAAAAAGTAAAAGAGATAAAATTAAAAAATAGAAATATAGTTCATGAGTAGAAAAATTGATTTCTTTTATGTTATAATGATTTTAGAAATGGAGTGTTAAGATGGGAAAGAAGAGTCAAGAAAATGATATTGCAATAGAAGTGAATGATATTGATAAGTCTTTTAAAGTTTATTTTGATAAAGCAAATACATTAAAGGAGAGATTACTTTTTTGGAATCGAAATCGTCATGAAGTAAGGGAAGTTCTTAGTGATATTAGTCTTACTATCAAAAAAGGAGAGACCGTTGCTTTAGTAGGGGTAAATGGAAGTGGTAAAAGTACTCTTTTAAAACTTATGACTCAGATTATTTATCCAGATAAGGGGACAATTAAAACACATGGAAAACTTGTTTCACTACTAGAACTTGGGGCTGGGTTTCATCCTGATTTTTCTGGGCGAGAAAATATTTATTTTAATGCTTCTATCTTTGGACTTTCTAAGCATGAAATAGATGAAAGACTGGAAGATATTATTGCTTTTTCAGAACTTGAATCTTATATTGATAATCCTGTTCGTACTTATTCTTCTGGGATGTATATGCGACTTGCTTTTTCTATTGCCATTAATGTAGATGCAGAGATTTTACTAATTGATGAGATTTTAGCAGTTGGAGATCAGCATTTTCAGGAGATGTGTTATGAGAAAATGATGGATCTTAAAAAACAAGGAAAAACGATGGTATTTGTTACTCATAGTATGGATGCAGTTCGAAAGTATTGTGATCGTGCTGTTTGGCTATATCGAGGAAGACTTAAGATGGATGGACCAACGAATGAAGTCGTTGAAGAGTACTTAAAAAATTGTAGTTAATAATTTAGTTGCTGTTTTCTGTTGATATAATTAATAAAAGAGGTGAATTAGGATGTTTAAACGTTTATTTCAATATCGCGAATTTTTAAATACTAGTATTAAAAAAGAGATTCGTGGTAAATATAAAAAGTCATTTTTGGGGATTTTATGGTCATTTTTAAATCCATTGTTAATGCTTATGGTTTATGCCATTATTTTTCCTATTATTTTAAAGTCACCAGAGAAAAATTATGTTATGTTTTTAATGACTGCACTTATCCCATGGACTTTTTTTACAACAGTTGTTACACAAGGTGCTTCTACGATTGTTGCGAATGGAAATATTTTGAAGAAAGTATATTTTCCAAGAGAGATTTTACCACTCTCTACTGTTACTAGTGGGTTAGTTAATTTCTTGATTTCTTGTGTTATTATCTTTATTTTCTTGATGTTTACAGGAATTGGTTTTTCTAAATATATCTTGTTACTTCCTTTTGTTATTTTGATTGAATATTTATTCTTACTTGGAATTGTATTTATCTTATCCTCTATTACTGTTTATTTACGTGACTTAGAGCATATTATTGGTGTTATTATTCAAGCACTTTTTTATGGAACACCAATTGTTTATTCATTAAGTACGATTCCTGAGAAGTTTATGTGGGTGTTTCAGCTTAATCCGATGGCACATATTGTACAAGGTTATCGTGATATTTTATATTATCAGACCATGCCTAATTTAAGTGGCTTATTAGTCATATTTGGTATTTCTCTTTTCTTAGTGATTATTGGATATCAAATATTTAATAAATTACAAAAAGGATTTGCGGAGGAATTGTAAAAAATAGTTTTATAGTGTTAATGAGAATATGGTAGAAAAGTAGGTGTTATTGTGAATTATAAAAATAGACCAGGAGAAAAATTGTGTAGTATAGGGGCTTTAAAAAATAAAGAAAAACCTGTGATTAGTATTGTGACACCATTTTATAATGGTGGGGATACTCTTATTGAAACAGCTAATTCTGTTCGTAATCAAACTTATCCTTATTTTGAATGGATAATTGTTGATGATGGTTCCAAAGATAAGTCGTCACTTAAAAAATTAGAACAATTAGAAAAGGAAGATGATAGAATAATTGTTTATCACAAAAAAAATGGTGGCCCTTCAGTAGCAAGGGATTATGGTATTTCTAAAACTAGTGATTGTACTAAATATGTGTTGTTTTTAGATTGTGATGATTTAATAGATAAAACTATGGTTGAGTGTCTTTATTGGACTTTGGAGACCCATCCAGATGCTTCTTTTTCTTATACTGCTATGGTTAATTTTGGGGATAAGGAGTTTCTTTGGGAAAAATATTTGACAGTAGAGCAGGAAGTTATGGAAAATTTAATTAGTACTTGTTCTATGGTTAAGAAAGAAGATTTGTTAGAAGTTGGATGCTTTGGAATTAAAGAGAAAGCAATGTATGAGGATTGGAATTTGTGGTTAAAATTATTAGCCGCTGGGAAAAAGCCAGTTCGAGTTTCAGCTCCTTTATTTTGGTATCGGTATAGGGATAATCAGGGTGAGTTTTCTCGTGCAAAAGAAAACAATGAACAAGCAATGAAATACGTGAGGGCTACAGCACAAACTGTAAAGAATGATGTAGAAATTATTCAATTTCCAAGAGAAGGAAATCGTTATGCAATAGTATCTTCTTGTTCTAACATGATATTGCCAGCTTATAAAAAAACGAAAAAAAAGAAAATATTATTTTTGTTACCTTGGATGATAGTAGGAGGAGCAGATTATTTTAATTTAGATTTAGTTAAACGACTTGATCATAAAAAATACGAATCTATAGTTTTGACGACTCTTCCTAGTGAAAATACACTTAGGCAGGACTTTGAACAATATGCTTCAGAAGTATATGATATGGCTAGTTTTTTAGATCGAAGTGATTATATTAATTTTGTAGATTATATTATTACATCTAGAAATATTGATATGGTTGTTGTTAGTAATACATCATATGGTTATTATATGGTTCCTTATTTAAAGGGAAAATATCCTTTTATTCCTTTTATTGATTATATTCATTCTGTTGATTTTAGAGATAAAAGAGGTGCTTTTGGGCGATGTTCTATGGATATCGATTCTTATTTAACAAAAACTTATTGCTGTAATAAATTTACTCAAAACCAATTAGAAACTATTTTTGGAAAGAAAAGAGTAGAGACTTTATATATTGGTACTGATGATGAATATTATAATCCTGCTAAATTTGATAAAGACGAGATGAGAGAAAAGTATGATATTCCAAAAAATAAAATAGTTGTTAGTTTTATTGCTAGATTAGCAACTGAAAAACGACCTATGATGTTTGTAGAAATTGCAAAAAAACTTTTGGCGAAGACGAATGATTTTTTCTTTGTTATTGCAGGGGACGGTCCTTTAATGTCTGAAGTATCTAATGCTATTTCTAAAGAAAAATCTATTAAAATGCTTGGGATGATTTCTGAATCAGAAGAAGTTTATGCTTTTAGTGATATTACAGTTATTTGTTCTTCTCTTGAGGGACTTGCTCTTACTGCTTATGAGTCATTATCTATGAATATTCCTGTTATTTCTAGTGATGTAGGTGGTCAAAAGGAATTGATTGATGATAGTGTAGGTGGAATTGTTTCTTATCATGAAAATGGTACTAAGAAAGATTATCAGCAAGAAATTGAAAAGTATTGTGAGCAAATACAAAGAGTCTATGAAACTCTTGATGAAAAAAGAAAAAATTGTCGTAGTAGAATTCAAAAAGATTTTTCTGTTTCTTTATTGGTAAAGAGGTTTGAAAAAATTATAGAGGAAAGTATTGAGCATGAGAAAAATACTACATTAGATGGAAAGGATTCTATGGTTATTTATCCATTGGCATTGGAAAATTTTTATGATGAGTATTATTATTTTTGTAAAAACTATTTAGAAAAGAAATTTTCTATTAGCTATTTAAGTGATAAAGAAAAGGCATCTCTTTCATCTGTGAAGACGGGCTTAAAGGCTATAATACATCGTCATGGTGCACAGCGTGAAGCTACTATAGTTAACGATGTGGTTCGTAGTGTTAAACAATTAGGTAAAGAACTTATTTATTTTGTTCGAAATATTTTTCTAGCAATTCCCGCTGGTGTAAAGCTAATTTATAAACTTATTTTTAGATAGATAATTTTTTTGAAACATTATTTTTTATAGAACCTCTTTTGAGGTTTTTATAATATATAGACGAAAGTCTAAAATTATTATATAATGATTTAAATGGATGGTGTGTATTGTGAAGAAGGTAATGTTTATTTCGTCAACAGGTGGGCATTTGTCAGAGTTAATGCAGTTAAAATCAATTTTTAAAAATTATGATTACTCTATTGTTACTGAGAAGACTAAAAGTAATATGAGTCTTAAAAGTAGGTATAAAAGTCGTATTCACTTTTTGATATTTGGTACGAAGGATCATTTTTTTCTGTATCCATTTCGTTTGATTGCTAATTGTTTTAAAAGTTTATATTACTATTTAAAAACTCAGCCAGATGTTATTGTTACAACTGGTGCACATACTGCGGGACCTATGTGTTGTATTGGGAAAATCTTTGGGAGTAAAATTATTTATATTGAGTCATTTGCTAATATTAATACTAAAACGATAACAGGACGTTTGATTTACCATTTTGCTGATTTATTTATCGTTCAGTGGGAAGAGATGATAAAACTTTATCCAAATGCAATTTATGGGGGATGGATATATTAGGAGGGCAAAATGATTTTAGTAACACTTGGGACACAAGATAAAGATTTTTCTAGACTTTTGAAGGTAGTAGAAAAAGAAATTAAAAATGGAACTATTAAAGATAAAGTAATTGTACAAGCAGGACATACTAAGTTTAAATCTGATTATATGGAAATATTTGATTTTCTTTCTGCAGAGGAGTTAGCTGATTTAGTAAGGCAAGCAGATATTGTGATTACTCATGGTGGAGTAGGTTCTATTACTATGGCGATTCAACATAAGAAGAAAATAATTGCTGCAGCAAGACTTAAAAAATATAAGGAACATACCAATGATCATCAAGTACAAATTATTAAGAAGTTTGCAGAGAAAGGATATTTATTAGAACTTCGAGATTTTAATACTTTAGGAAAACTTTTGAAAAAGGTAAGGAGTCTTGAAGTAAAAGATTCTATTACTCAGGAGAGTAAGATACCTTATTTGATTGATGAAAAAATTATGAAATGGGAAGAAGATAGTGTGCTAGATAAGGGAAGAAAGTTTCGGGAAGTATTTCTTTATTTAATATTTGGTGGACTTACTACGATGGTCAATATTTTTTCTTATTTCTTGTTTGTTCGTTTAATAGGATTACAATATCAATTGGGTAATGTTATTGCTTGGTTTTTATCTGTTTTATTTGCCTTTATTACAAACAAGACTTTTGTTTTTGAAAGTAAAAATGGTAGTCGTCGTGATGATACTAAAGAGCTGATTTCCTTTTTTGGATTTAGAGTATTGTCTTTAGGAATTGATATGTCATCTATGTATTTGATGGTACAATTTCTTACTATTGACGATTTAATTGCTAAAATTGTTGCTAATATTATTGTTATTATTATTAATTATATATTTAGTAAAGTATTTATATTTAAGAAGTAGGTGGATGTTTATGAAAAAAGAAAAAATTTCTATTATTGTTCCTTGTTATAATGAAGAGGAGTCACTTCCTATTTTTTATAAGGAAATTGATCATATTTCTAAAGAAATGAAGAATGTTGATTTTGAGTTTTTATTCGTTAATGATGGAAGTCGTGATAAGACATTAGAAGAATTTAGGAGACTTGCTAAAAAAGATAAAAGAGTGCGTTATATTTCTTTTTCTAGAAACTTTGGAAAGGAAGCAGGAATGTATGCGGGGCTTTCTAATGCTACAGGGGATTATGTTGCTGTTATGGATGCTGATATGCAAGATCCTCCTTCTATGATTTTAACGATGTATGATGAGATAAGAAATGGAGAATACGATTGTATTGGTCTTCGGACTTCTTCTCATAAAGGGTATTCTCTTTTGCGTAAGTTTTTTACAAAGTGTTGGTATAGGTTAATTGGTACCATTTCTTCTATAGAACAAGTGCCTGGAGCTAGGGATTTCAGGTTAATGACAAGACAGATGGTAGATGCCATTGTTTCGATGCAAGAATATAATCGTTATTCTAAAGGAATATTTAGTTTTGTAGGCTTTTCTACAAAATGGCTTGAGTATGAAGCTCCTGATAGAGTTGCTGGAGAGACTACTTGGAGTTTCTGGAAGTTATTTAAGTATGCATTAGAAGGAATATTAGCATTTTCTACTACACCTCTTGTGTTATCCGCTTTTATTGGAATGTTATTTTGCTTGATTGCTTTTATTGCTATTATTGTCATTGTTGTTAAAACACTTCTTTGGGGGGACCCTGTTGGTGGCTGGCCATCACTTGCTTGTATTATTATGTTTGTAAGTGGTCTTCAACTTTTCTTCTTTGGTGTTATGGGAATGTATTTATCCAAAGCTTATTTGGAGATTAAAAAAAGACCAATTTATATTGTGAAAGAAACAGAGAAAGATTTGAAATAATTTCTTTGTTTTTCTTTTATTATCAGTTATAATGAAGGTAGAAGGAAGTGAGACAATGAAAAAGACAAAAAAAGCGTTACTTTATGGAATTAGTTCTTATAAGAATAGGGGAGTAGAAGCTCTTGCTACATCTACACTTTGTTTACTTGATGAAAAATATGATGAAGTTTTTATTGCTTCTTATGATCCTCCTTATAATACAAAGTTTTACAATGCATCTAATCATCATTATGTTCAGCATTATCGTTCTTATGATGAACTTACTTTAGAGGAGCAGAAGAAAATTGATTATTATGGGACAATTCCTTTTGATTATTTTAATTTTGAGCAAATTTATCAGAAGCAAGTATTTGATGTGATAGATGATGTGGATATTTGTATTTCTAGTGGAGGGGATAATTATTGCTATGATTCTAGTAATTGGCTTTATGCCCTTTCAAAAGAGATAAAACGTAGAGGAAAAACTTCTGTTCTTTGGGGAGCTTCTTTATTTGAGAAAATTGATGATTTGGAACTTATTGATAGTTTGAAACAATTTGATATTCTTCTTATTCGTGAATCTATTTCTTATGAAGCATTAAAAAAGTATATTCCAGAGAAAAAAATGTTATTAGCACCAGATCCTGCGTTTGGTCTTGATGCTAAAAGAATAGAGGTGCCTAATTGGTATCAAAAGCGTGATGTTGTAGGAATTAATTTGAGCCCTTTAACGATTCAAACAGAAGAACAATATCAAGATGTTCAAAAATTTTTGGATTACATTTTAAAAGAAACTAGTTATTCTATTGCTCTTATTCCTCATGTTTTGATAGAGTCAAATGATGATAGAGAGATTTTAGAAAAGCTTTATGAAAAATATCAGGATGAGGAGCGTGTTCGTCTTGAGAATGTAGAAAAATTTCAATATCAAGAAATTAAATATTTGATATCTAATTTTAAATTTATGATTGCAGCAAGAACCCATTTAAGTATTTCTGCTTATGCAAACTTAATTCCTACTTTAGTAATTGGTTATAGTGTAAAGTCAAGAGGTATTGCAAAGGATTTGTTTGGTAGTTATAATCACTATGTTTTATCTAAAAATTCTATTAGTTATGATCGTTTAGTGCAAGAGTTTTCTTATCTGGTGAAACATGCCAATGAGATTTCTGATATTTTGAAGGAAAAAATGAAAGAGTATGTACCAAAATCGAAAAGTTTGTTAGATTTAGTTTTAGAAAGAGTAGAGGAAAATAAAAAAAGAATAATTTGTAACGTAGATGATTGTATTGGATGTGCTGCTTGTTATCATACTTGTCCTCATCATGCGATTGAAATGAAAAAAAATCAGGAGGGTTTTCTTGTTCCCGAAATTGATTTTTCCAAATGCACTTCATGTAATTTATGTCGTAATGTTTGCCCTGTATTAAAAGGGGATAAAAAGAAAATTTATGATGCAGAGTGTTATGCTGTAAAAAATAAAGATAAAAAAGTCGTTGAAAAATCTTCATCAGGAGGAGTATTTTCTTTACTTGCTGCTACTATTCTTAAAAAGGGTGGTTTTGTTTATGGTGTTTCTTTTCAGGATGGGAGAACACAGCATATTAGAATTGATAATGAAGATGAACTTTTTAAGATTCAAGGTTCTAAATATACTCAGAGTAGTATGGTTGAAATTCTGCCACAAATAAAAAAAGATTTAGCCTCAGATCAACTTGTATTATTTAGTGGAACAGCTTGTCAAGTTAGTGCCCTTAAATCTTTTCTAAGAAAAGATTATCCTAATTTATATTGTGTTAGTGTTATTTGCCATGGTGTTATTAATGATGAAATATGGGGAAAATATATGAATGAATTGGGTGTTTCTAAGGACAATTATGACTATTTTAAATTTAGAGATAAAGGAAATGGTTGGAATAGGTCTTCTATAAGTTACATAAAAAATGATAAAAAAAGGGTTGTTGAATTTTTGGATGACCCACTTATGTATTTATATTTGCGTAATTATATTTTACGTAAGTCTTGTTATCATTGCAAATTTAAGGGACTTGAAAATATTGAATCTGATCTTATTTTAGGAGATTATTGGGGAATTCATTTGTGTCATCCTGACTTTTTTGATAAAAAAGGTATCTCTTCTGTTATTGTTAATTCTAAAAAGGGTAAAAAACTGATGAATATGAGTCAATTTTTTGATCAATGTGAGGTATTAGAGTCTAAGCTTGAATATGTATATGAGCATAATCCTATGATTTTAAAAAGTGTCGAATTTCCAAAAGAACGTCATGTGATTTTTGAACAATTAAACTGTAATGAAATGGCAACAATTGTACACGCTAAGAAGTTGCAAGAGGAAAAGGAAAAACTTTCTCAGGAACTTCATGAATCATATGAAAAAATTGCGGTGGTTTCTCAAAAGGCCGATCTATCAGATTCACTTCAGAATGAATTGGAAAAAATTTATTATAGTCGTCGTTGGCAAATTCCTACGAAGATTATTGACACTATAAAAAGAAAAAAATAACTTTGTGAGATGGTGAAAATGAAGAAAAAAAATAAAGTGTTATGGATTGAAGTCATAGTTTTAATATTTTGTTTTTTTCTTCTTTTTTTCTTATATGGGCCTTTTTCTTTTTTTCGGGAGTTTTTTATTACTTCTTCTATGACTACTTTTTCTCATCAATATCTTGCTCGAATGTTTTATACGAGTGAAGAAATAGACCAAGTGATGAGAAGAAATAAAGTGATTGAGAAAAATATGGTAACTTCTCTTTCTAAAATTCATGTTAAAAAAAGGAGAAAATTATATTCTATTAGAAAGATATATGGTCCTTTATATCAGGGATATTTAGTAGAAATTTATGATCCTTTTCGAATTCATTTAGTTACCTCTTTTCATATGGGAACAGAGGGAGAGGATGCTTTGACAGTAGCAGGACGACATCATGCTAAGATTTTGATTAATTCGGTAGGATTTCTTGATCCTGATTTTACTAGTAATGGTGCTGTGCCTCATGGTACTGTGATTCAAAATGGTAAAGTAATTAGTCAGTATGGAACTTCTAATGTGGGAGGAGGTTTTGTTGGTTTTACTTCTTCTGGAAAACTGTTTTTGGGAGATGTTTCAGTTGATGAAGCATTAGCTATTGGTGTGAAAGATGCTGTGGAATTTGGTCCATTTTTAATTGTGAATGGTAAAAAGAGTAGTATTGAAGGGAATGGTGGTTTTGGAATTGCTCCTAGGACTGCAATTGGTCAACGTAGAGACGGAACGGTTTTATTTTTAGTAATTAATGGTAGGATTCCTTCTAGTGTTGGTGCTAGCATGAAAGACTTAATTGATATTATGGAGAAAAATGGTGCTTATAATGCTGTTAATATGGATGGAGGTTCTTCTTCCTGTTTAATTGAAAATAGTAAAGTTATCAATAGACCTGTTGGAGGTGGAAAGAATGGACTTCGTAAATTACCTGTATTTTGGATGGTAAAATAATTCACAATTTTTATAGTTTATGTTATGATATTGTTGTGATAAAAATATTAGCGAGGAGTGATTGTTGTGAAAAATAAAATTCAATTGATAACTTTATTGTTAGGTGGTATTTTGTTATTTCCATTTTCTGTTTATGCAGAGGATATTAACTTACCTATAGAACAAGAAAGCAGTCAAGTAAATACTGTGGAATTGGATACTGAGTTAGATGAGCAAACTGCTGATAGTGAAGAGAAAAATATTTTAGAAGAAGAGTCTAATTTAAATAATGATTCTATTTCTGAGTTGAAAAATGAAGATTCTAGTAATGAAAATGATGAAATGGAACCAATTGCTTTACAAGAGGGTTGGAATGAAATAGATGGAGAAAAGTATTATGTAGAGAATGGAGAGAAAGTTAGTGGATTTAAAACGATAGGATCTGATACTTATTTCTTTGGACTAACTACTCATAAAATGTTAACAGGATGGCAAGGGTTACCTGAAGGAAGATTCTATTTAGGTACTGATGGTAAAATAGTACAAGGATGGAATGAAATAGATGGAGAAAAGTATTATGTAGAAAACAATTTTATGGTTAGTGGATTTAAAATGATAGGGCCTGATACTTACTTTTTTGGATTAACTACAAATAAAATGCTAACAGGATGGCAAGGGTTACTGGAAGGAAGATTTTATTTAGGTACTGATGGTAAAATAGTACAAGGATGGAATGAAATAGATGGAGAAAAGTATTATGTAGAAAACAATTTTATGGTTAGTGGATTTAAAACGATAGGGGCTGATACTTATTTCTTTGGATTAACTACAAATAAAATGTTAACAGGATGGCAAAGTTTACCTGAAGGAAGGTTCTATTTAGGTACTGATGGTAAAATAGTACAGGGATGGAATGAAATAAGTGATGATAAGTATTATGTAGAAAACAATTTTATGGTTAGTGGATTTAAAACGATAGGTTCTGATACTTACTTTTTTGGATTAACTACAAATAAAATGTTAACAGGATGGCAAAGTTTACCAGAAGGAAGATTTTATTTAGGTACTGATGGCAAAATAGTACAAGGTTGGAATGAAATAGGTAAGGACAAGTATTATGTAGAAAATAATTACATGGTGAGTGGATTTAAAACGATAGGATCTGATACTTATTTCTTCGGATTAACTACAAATAAAATGTTAAAAGGTATTCAGTCTACTCGTGAGGGTACATTTTATTTAGATAAAGAGGGAAAATTAATTAAGAATGGTTGGATTGATGATACTGAACATAACGAGAAGTATTATGCAGAAAATAACTTTTTAATATCAGGGTTTAAAAAAATAGAAGATCATCTTTACTTTTTTGGTCTTTCTACTAAGAAATTATTAAAAGGATGGAATAGTATTAATTTTGACTTTTGGTATCAGGATACTAATGGTATTGTACTTACTGGGGATCAGTTTATTGATGGAAGAAATTATAAAATAGGTGAGAATGGTATTGTTCAAGGTTTTAAAAATGTTAATGGTAATATTTATTATTATGATTTAGATGGTAGTATGAAGAAAGGTGTACAACGTCTATGTGGTCGCTATATGTATTTTGATGAATTTACTGGTGCATTTAAGCGTTTTGTTAATCATAAAATTGTAATTGATGTTTCATCTCATCAAGGTGTTATTGATTGGGAACAAGTAAAAAATTCTGGAATGGTTGATGCTGTTATATTGCGACTTGGTTATGTTGGAACTGTAGCTGGGGTATTAGATACTCAATTTTTACGAAATGTATCTGAGTTAAATCGTTTGGGTATTCCATATTCTGTTTATTTATTTGGTTATGCTAAAAATACTAGAGAGACTTTGGAAGAGGCTCAGTTTGTCATTGATACAATACGAAATAATCCAGTTTATATCAATTCTAATTTGTTTTCTATTTATTATGATGCTGAACGTTGGTTTTTGAAAAATCAACCATGGATTAATAATGATGATATTGATAAGAATACTTATAGTGATATTATTCGTACATTTTGTAATACTGTTGAGGGTGCTTTAGGAATTAAAACACGTGTTTATGCTTCTACTCAATATATTTATGATAGATTTAATCCTGATGTATATCCATATTTTACTTGGATTGCAGATTGGCGTAGTGAAATTGGTTATACAGGGTCTTACGAAGGATGGCAATATACAAGTGATGGTTCGGTTCCTGGTATCACTGGTGCAGATGGTCGTGTTGATATGAGTATATTTTATTATTAAGATAGGAGAGTTTATTTCTCCTATTTTTGTGGTTATTAAAATCTCTAATAATAATTTACATTACTTTTTCTCTATGATATGATTGATTTATAAAAGTTATATTGAGGAGTAGAGAAGATGGAACATAGGAAATTTGAGTTTGACAATTTAAAGGGAATTCTTATTTATTTAGTGGTGATTGGACATTTGACATTTACTTTTAGTCATGCTAATACAGAATTGGCTATGAAAATTACTTCTTTTATTTACTTTTTTCATATGCCTTTATTTTTAATTATATCAGGTTATTTTTCTAAAAATACTATTTCAAAGAAAATGATAATCAAGCTTTTATTTTTCTTTCTTTGTATGAATATTTCATTTACTATTTATGATTATTATGCAACAGGAGTATTTTCTTTGCTGATGTTTAAATATTCTAGTTGGTATATTTTACTTTTGTTGATATACCGGTTACTTTTTACTAATCATTTTGTTCAAAAAATAATTAGGGAGCATTCTGGTGAGGTACTTTTAGGTTCCTTAGTAGTTGCTCTCCTAGCAGGTTATTTAAAGACTGATTTATTTATTTTAAGAATATTTGAAAATTTCTTTTATTTTCTTTTTGGTTATTTATTAAAAATGTATAAACCAAAAAGAAAGATAGAGTGCAATAAATTCTTTTTAGGAGTACTATTTCTATTTCTTTTTGCTATTATCTTTCTTGTTACTACTGAATATTCTTTTCATATTGGCTATTATTTAGGAGAAAGTTATACACGTATGATGGATATTATTGTTAAATTTATTTTGTGTATTACTAATGTTTCTTTATTTCTTGTCTCTATACAACTTATTCCTAAAAAACATCTTCCTCTACTTACCAATATAGGAAGAAATTCTTTATATATTTACATATTACATAGAATACCTACTTTAATTATTACAGAGTTTGTTTGGTTTGATAGAAAACTTGTTTTTGTTATTCTTGTTTTATGGGCTTTCTTACTATGTCTTATTTTATCACTTCATATTGTCACTAAAATAGTAGATTTTGTTACAAACTTCTTTGTTGATAAATATCTTAATAGAAATGTTTTTGTTATTTTAATTACTATTTTATTTTTAGGAATCTTACTTTATTGCCAATTTTATTGGAAAACTATTCCAAACTTTAAGAGTAAGAATACTTTAGATGATGATGTTATTTCGATTGGGTTTGTTGGGGATCTTATTTTACTTGAGAATCAGGTGAAATATTCTCGTCAGACTATTGGTTATCAATTTGATTATATGTTTTCTGATATGAAGAAGTATTTTGATGATACAGATTATACGATAGGTGTTTTTGAAGGACCTAGTGATGATAGTCAAGCATATTCTGTTGGTAATTATAGTGATAA
>CAMNSB010000011.1 GCA_946554325.1 uncultured Mycoplasmatota bacterium | reverse complement strand
GAAAAAAGTGCATATAATGCTTTACACATTACACACACTAAAAATTATACAACCACTATGGAGGACAAGGTACTTTTTCAGTTGATGATATTGAAAAAATAGTTCCTCCTTATCATGGCACCTCTATTTCTAGTAATGAATTTCGTAATTTATTAGAATTTTCTTACTATAGATTATCTGAGACAAAAGATGATAAACTTTCTTTGTTTTCTCTTTTAAGTTCCTATTATGAAGATAGTGAAAAGTATGAATCAGAAAAGGTCACTTCTTTTCTTCATAAATTGTGCTGTGCTCCAGATTCTTTCTTTACATTTTTAGCAAGTCATATGGAACAAGTAGAGGATATTGATACTTTATTTGTTAGTGAACTTAATAATTATGTTGATGGTCCTAATATATTTAAGAGTCTTTTTACTATTCCTGATAATAAGAAAGATGCAGTGTATCCTCTTCTTCTCACTAGACAATTTTCATCTTTTTCTTCAGAGAGAAAGGTTTATCTCCTTGGCACTTTAAAAAACTATGAAATTGATGCTCTTTCTTCTTTATATAGTGTACTTAGTAATGATTCAATTGATTTTAATCAAGTGAAAAACTTGAATACTTTTGAAAAGTTATTTCAATTTTTATCTTCTAATACAAGAAAAGAGTTTTCTAATAAGATGAGTGCTATTAAAGCAGTTTCAACACAACTTGATGCAGACCGTTTGGATTTATACTTAGAGTATTTAGAGAAATCAAATTTAAGTAAAAAACGTGAATATAAGGCTCATAGTGCATATTTTAAGAATCATTCTATTGATACTTTCTTTGATGATTTTCAGTATGGTACTTGGAAAGAAGATTTTTTGGTTATGAATACAGATGATAAAGGGATCAAAAAACAACAATTAAAACTTATTGCTAAATGTCCAGTTTCTAGATTGACACCAGATCTTTTTGAACATCTATCTTTTGCATTTTGTTGTTCTAATGATATAGAAGATATTAAGAGTATTGTTAATTTTGTAGTAAATCCTTTGTTTTCTGAACTTAGTCATGATAGATACTTAGAACTTGTAGATCATGCTCCTGATTCTTTATGGCATACAACAATAGAGAAGGAAGAGGAGAGTCTAGACATTATTATTCCTAATTTTAATTCTTCTTTGGAACAGCTTCCAGATAAAGGATTTGTAAAATGTAAAGGGCGTGGTAGAGATGGCTCTATTGAAGTATTGGTTAGAAAAAGTAGAAAATAATTTTTGTAAATTTTAAAACATATGATATAATGATAGTATATTTTTCTGTGATAGATATAAAGTAGTGATTTACTTTTGGTTTAGAGACTTAGTGGTTGGTGAAAACTAAGCAAAGTAAATGTGATGAAATACAAATCTTTGAGAAAAAGCGTATGGTGGCGTTAACACTTTTGAGTTGCACAGTTTTGTGAATTAAGGTGGTACCGCGAAAATTTTCGTCCTTATCTTTTGATAGGGACGTTTTTATGTGAGAGGAGGAGAAAAGTTATGCATACAGAATATGAGGTGCGAGTTCTTGAGGTTCAAGAGAAAGAAATTTTTAAAAAATTAGAGGAGTTGGGAGCAGAGTTTGTAGGTGACTTTTTGCAAAAACGATATGTTTATGATTTTAATCCAAAGGTAGATGGCAAGTGGATTCGTCTTCGTACCAATGGAAAAAAGACGACTCTTACGATTAAAAATTTAGTTTCTTCAGAAGTTGATGGGACACAAGAGCTTGAAATAGAAGTGGATAATTTTGAGAGATGTCATTTGATTTTAAAAGAATTAGGTTATCAAGAGAAAGCTTATCAAGAGAACAGAAGACGACAGTATTTATTAAATGGGGTAGAAGTGGATATTGATTTTTGGCCTTTTATTCCAACAATTCTTGAGATAGAAGGTGCTAGTGTGGATGCTGTTTATCATACGTTACATATATTGGGATATGAAAAGGAAGATAGTACATCAAAGGATGTGCAAAGGATTTATTCTGATTATGGGTATGATTTGGATTCTATTCAATATTTAAAACTAGAGGAGGAGAGAAAATGACGTTATTTGATGATTTAAAATGGAGAGGATTAATTAAAGATGTGGCTGGAGAGGATTTGGCTGAGAAACTAAATGCTGGAGGAATGACCTTTTATATTGGGGCGGATCCTTCTGCAGATAGTTTACATATTGGGCAACTTCCTACCTTTTTAGTTGTAGAGAGACTTAAGAGAGCAGGACATAAACCCATTATCTTGGTAGGCGGGGCTACTGGTCGGGTAGGTGACCCTAGAGGAACTAAGGAGAGAGAAAAGTCAGATGTGAAAGTAGTAGAACACAATTTTGAAAAAATAAAAACACAGATGAAAAAATTATTTGGAGAAGATACCTTGGTTGTGAATAATTATGATTGGTTTCAAAACTATAACTTTATAGATTTTCTAAGGGATGTTGGAAAGTATGTGAATGTTTCTTATATGATTAATAAAGATTTGGTGAAAAGGCAAATGGAGTCTGGAATTTCTTATGCTGAGTTTTCTTATATGTTGATACAAGGATATGATTTTAAATATATTCATGATCATTATGGGGCGACGTTACAATTTGGAGGATCTGATCAGTGGGGGAATTTGACGACTGGTATTGAACTTATTAGAAAATTAAATGATGAGAGTGTATATGCTTTTTCTTGTCCATTGACACTTGATAGTGCTGGTAATAAGATTGGGAAAAGTGAAGGAAATGCATTATGGCTTGATAAGACTAAGACTTCTAGTTATGAACTTTATCAATATCTAATTAATTTTGAAGATGTAATGATGGAAAAATATTTGAAGGTATATACGTTCTTAACAAAAGAAGAGATAGAATCTATTCTGGAAGAACAGAAAAAGTCTCCAGAGAAACGTTTAGCTCAGAAGACTCTTGCCAAAGAAATTATTACATTTTTACATGGAGAAGAAGAATATAAAAAGGCAGTTTCTATTAGTGAAAAATTATTTAGTGGTGATATTAAAAATTTCACTTCTTGTGATATTGAAATTGCTTTCAAGGGAATTTCTCCCTACAAAATCGATGGAGAGAAAAATATTGTTGATTTATTGGTGGATGCCTCTATTTGTAGTAGTAAGAGAGAAGCACGTGAGTTTTTGGGAAATGGTTCTATTTCTGTGAATGGAGAAAAGATAAAAGATTTAGATTTCCAAGTAACAAGAGATGTTGCTATAGATTCTAAATATGTTGTGATTCGTCGTGGAAAGAAAAAATATTATATTGTTCAATTTTTATAAAATAAAGATAAATAATACCTTAAATACTAGAAATGCTTATGGAAAGAATCTTTTTCTAGTATTTTTTTGCCTTAATTTATAAAAAGTTCCATTTGCAACACTTCCTTTTTTCTAGTATAACAAGACAAAAGGAGGCGATAATATGTTTTTAAAATTGAAAGATTCTGATTTGGATTTTGAAAATATGCGAGAAATATCATATGAAAGTGATAGTAAAATTAAACTAGAAAAATTAAGAGAGGGGTTAAAGATTCCTATTATTTCTGATGGGATGTTCAAAACTTTATTTCAGAGGGAGGACTGTATTAAATATCCATGTAAACTACTTTCTTATATCGTAAGTTTAAGTTATGAAGATTTACTTTGTCACATGTCTTTTGATAAGACAGAAACTGGTAAAGAAGGAGATAGTAGTTACTCCTATCGTCAAGACTTAGTTGTTACTATAGATAATGCTAAGATTGTAGTGGAGATGAATAATAATGATACAGAAAAAGTAAGACAGAGAAATCTATCTTATATGATGAGAATAAGAGAAGATAGAAAAGAAAAGGATCAGTATCATCAGGCGATTTTAATAAATATTAATAACTATTGTTATAAGGGGGATAATCGTATTAGAAGAGACTTTGCTTTATCCGATCACACAGGAGTTCTTTATACAGATAGTTTACTTATTGTTGATATTTATTTACCCAATATCAAGAAAAAGTGTTATACTAAAGGTATAAAAGCACTAAGCGAGATGGAGAGATTTCTACTTGCGGGAGTAGAACAAGATATAGAGAGTGCAAATACATTAATAGGAGAGGATCTAGTGATGGAAGAGTTTGTAAAAGAAAATGAGAAGCGAAGTTATGATGATGATTTAAGAGAGTCTTATGATAAAGAAGAAGCACTCAAAGACCAAGCATTTCGAGATGGGATAAGAGAAGGTGAAGAGAGGGGAAACCGTGCAAGGAATATTGAAATTGCCCTTGAAATGCTAAAAGAAAAGGAGGGTATTGGCTTGATAGAAAAATATACTCACCTTTCGAAAGAAGAGATAGAAAAAATTGCTAGAGGAGAAAAACTAGAAATCTATGATAAGAAGTAAGCAGAATTGTTGGTAATAAAAGAAACACTGTAAAATAATTACAATGCTTCTTTTTTCTTCTTGAAGTCTAGTGCTATTATTATGATAAAACTACATAGACCAATTATGGATAGGATTATTCCTTCTTTTAATAATGGAGAGTGATAGGTCATTTTTATGTGGTGTTTTCCTTTTTTTATTGGAAATCCTAAGAATGCGGTGTTTACTTTTTCAAAGTCTTGTTTTTTTCCATCTACCCATATTGTGAATCCCTTATCATATGGAATGGAAGTTGCAAAATATCCATCCTTCCTTACATAAATTTTTCCTTCTATCTCGTTTGTACGTTTATTTTCTGCATACCATTTGTCTACCGTTTTTACTCTATCTTTTATTTCATTATAATCTAGAATATAAGTTTTAAAATCACTTAAGACATAATGACCTTCTCCAATTGTGATAGTTACTTCGTTCCATTCTTCATTTTTTGATAAAACATAGTGAAATATATTATTGTGATTTTGATATTCTGACTCTGTACAACTGATTTTATTATAAGTTCCATTTATTCCTATTTTTTGATTTGGTAAATTACAAGTTGTTTGATTATGTATTTTCAATGTGATAAAAAGTATTTCATTTTTGATTGTTCTTTGTAGGGGAATTTTAATCTTTGTATCTTTCTTAGCATCTATTATGTATTTTTTTCCTTTTTTTCTTATTTCTAAATTTTTGGTTTTTAATGGGTGTAGGTAGTCTTGAAATATTTCTTTACTTTTTCCAGTAAAGTGAAAATTGGTGTTTTCATGCTCTGTTATTATGTTCGCAATTAGAGCTTCTTCTTGTTGTGGATAAGGAAGAGTTTTTAAATCCTTTCTGTTTATAATTCTATTTGTTGCATAACCTATTGGCATTACATTCTCATTTTGATAAAGGTAAGTTTTTCCTACTTTTTTTATTGGTTGATATCCGATTGATGCTTTTTTGGAAGATATTGTATACTTTATTCCCATAAACGTTTGGAACATAATATTATTTGACTGTGTTAACATTAAAGTGTTTCTGTTTGGTAGTGGATTTTTAAATACTTGTTGTTGAAAATAATGATAGTCTTTATGGAAAGTAGAAGAATAGATAGAGGTTGTATAATATTTGGGACTTATCGTCTTATTTACTGTATATAGTACATTATCTAAATTTGCACTTCTAGTCATATATTTTTCTTCTTCTAAATGGGAACTTAACATTTTTTCTGTTTGTTTATCGAAAGTATTCTTTAAGAAGTCTTTTTCTACATAGTTATCATTATACTGCCCCACATACCAATTTATTATTACTATTATGATTGTTGGTATGATGAATAGTTGTTTTTTTTCTTTTTTTGTATATAATAATAGAGCTATAAAGGTTATTAAAGTATCCATCATGAAAAAGTAAAGTGGTATTTTGTGAAAAGAGAGGAGAGATGCTAGAAATATGATTATGGTGATTAGAAAGAGTTTTTTTAAGTTTACTTTCTTTTTTGATAAATCATTTAAGAATCTTATTAGGATGAGACCCATTATTGGTAGGAATGGGATGAAAATTTTATTTCTAATGTAGAGACCTCCATTTAATAGATAAATGATTATTGGTAGTGTTATTGTTGCTATTAATGCAATACTTAGAAAACGGTTTTCTTTTTCTTTTGTTGTTGCAAAATGAAGGAGTGCAATTATTACTATGGCGGTTAGTCCTAGAGAGTAGGTATCATATACGATTGCTTCTATATTTGTTGTTGGTGTTATTAGCTTTAAAAGTGATTGGGGTACTTCTTTACTTCCTCTTCCCGCTAATATAACGTGTGCTGTTGGAAGAAGGAAGAATGCTGCTAATAGGATTGCTACTACTATTGGTATTAAGAACTTTATACCATCTATTATAAATTCTTTTGCTATTATTTTGCCTTTTTTCTTTATGTATGTGTAAATACCATAGATAATAAAAATAAATATTCCGATAATACTATAATAATAGCTTGTCATTATCATAAAAAAAGTACTTATCGTAAGTAATGTTCTTTTTTTGCTATCAAAATAGTGATCAATTCCTATTAGTCCTGCTATTAAAAAGGGCATATAGTTTACAAACATGAAGTGTCTATGAAAATGAAAGAATAAAGAGGAAGAAAATATTAAAATGATGGTTGCTAAAAATGCCTGGTCTTTCTTTTTTCCATGTTTGTTTAAAAAATAGAATAATAGGATTGTAGATAGTATCAATAAAATGATATTAGATATTATTATGTATGTTGTCATTTCCACTTTTGGGAAAAGATACGATATTAATATAATAGGACTTAATAGGCCGTAGTATGAGAAGTTAAATATATTTTGACCTGCTCCAATATGTGGGGCAAAGTTTGGTAATAAATCCTTTGTTTTATAGAAGGTTTGTCTAAAATAATCTGGGAATATAGTATGTTGGTTGATCCAGTCTGTTTTAGATCCAAAGATATGAGTAGGGTCTATTATTATATTTATGGCTAATATTATTATGATGATTAAACTTATATATAAAACTTTATTTTTTCTTTTCATACAACCTTCCTTTTCTTTATTATATATCAATTTATATAATGATGCAAATTTGATTGATATTCCATATTTTTTTTGTTAAAATATATAAAGTGGAGCGTGGTAGTATGAATAAAAAAATGAAGAAAATTATTTCTTTTGTGGTAATCTTTTGTTTTTTGATCATTGTTTTTGATCTTGTTTTTTTTCTTTATAAAAGACAAAAGGGGCAGGATGATCACAACTATTTTGATAGTGTAAATGCTTTTTCTGAAACTTCTTCTGGTTATATTGGAGTAGGTAGTAATAATGATAATGATCAAAGTTATGAGAAAGCGAAACTTACTAAGTTTTCAGGAAAGTTGAAAAAGACTTGGGAAAAGCTTTATAATCATGGGTATAATAGTACTTTTTATAATGTAGCAGTGGATGGAGACGCTTATATTGCTGTTGGAAGAGTAGAACGTAATAAGAAAGAGCATAAAAATAAAGCTACTTCTGCTTTAATTGTAAAGTATAATCAAGATGGAGACGAGGAGTTTTCTCGTACACTTCATATTTTAGATAATTCTGTTTTTAAAAATGTATGGGTAGTAGAGGATGGCTATTTGGTTGTTGGGCAAAGTATTTATGATAATTCTACTTTAGGTAATTCTTCGGAAGGTGGGGCTATTTTAATTAAGTATGATAAAAATGGAGAAGTTTTATGGCAGAAGAATTATGGGGGTAATAAGTCTGGACTTTACAATGATTTGGTTGTAGATGGCGATTATATTTATGCTGTTGGAAAAGACTATGGACGTGTTGGTATCATTAGTAAGTATCGTTTAGATGGAGAGTATTTAGCTACTAGTACTTATCAATATACAGATACTTTAGGGTTTACTGGTATTACTAAAATAGATGATGGTTTTGTGTTAGTTGGTGCTAAAAAAGTTAACGAAGATGAGTTTGATCATGATATTGATGGGTTAGTGGTTAAGTATAATGAAAACTTAGAAAAGACTTCGGAAGTTTTATATAGGGGAGATGGTCTTGAGAGATTTCATGTCGTGCATAAAGATGATAAAAATAATTTGGTGCTTGTTGGACATAGTGCGACTTTAAATAAGGAAAAGTCTACGAAAGAGAAGAATGTTTATCGTTATTATGGACTTCTTGCTAAATATAAGAGTGATTTGAAAGAGGTTTATGTAGAACAATATGGAGATGGAAATGATGACTATTTTACAGATGTGGTTCCTATTTCTAATCGATATTTTGTTAGTGGGTATTCTAAATATAAGAAGCAGGGTTATTTTTCTAAATTTCTTATTTATAGTGATGCTGGTAAAATGCTTCAAGTAAAATAGATATTAGTGGGTGAGTGATGATTGATGGTAGATGATATATTTATTCGAGAAATACAGGAGCATTTTGAAAAAAGAAAAGAGGATACCAAAGTCTTATTTGATATTTCTCTTGTTCGAGGGTATTTTTTGGAGCTACTGAAGGACTTAGAACAAGTGGTTTCTCCTCAAGATTTAGAAAAGTTTCAAAGTTCTTTTAGACGGGCAGAAGAGGACTATCAGAAAGTAGTAGAGAAAGTAGAGAAAGATTGTGATACTATTGAAGACTCTATTTCTGAACTTGATGAGAACCTGGAGGAGGTATTTGATAAGAGCAAGGAGGTAGAACAATCTGTTTCTAAAAAAGAAGATATTCATACTTCTATTCATGCTCAATATGATGCGTTTATGGATGATGCGAATGATTTGATGGATACTGTCGAATATCATAAAAAAAATATCCAAAAGTATATTAGTCTTATTGATCAAATACAGGCTCGTGAGGTTACGGTTTATCGTTCTTCCATTGTACAAAAAACTGCTAGTTTTGCTACTAAGTTTATTCAAAGATCCATTGAATCTACGGTTTTATCTAGCGTTGTGCCTAAAAAGGTAGCTCAACTTTACTTAGTCGCTCGTCTTATGAATGATACTAAAAATATTGTGGAAAATGATCCCCTTGTTATTACACATAAGGAGATTGATACTTCTTATTATGATGAGTTAATTCATGATCAATGTAATATTAAAAGTTATAGAGGAATGCTTACTTCTCTTTTAGTAGGAGTTTGTGAACTTAGAGAAAAATATAAAGAGAGTTGTAAGGGATTCCCTAATTATTATTTATTTCAGGAGAATATAAAAAAGCTAGATGAGTTAGAGAATATGCTTGTTTTAGAGGAGACTAAGCTTGAAGATGTGGTGTCTTCTTATGATGATGCGATTGATTATCAGGAGCAGAAGATAAAAGTATTAAAAGACTCCTAATTGGGAAGGATGGTTTTTATGAATTATTATAAGGGGAATCTTAGATTAATAGAGGGTATGGATGGTAATATTTTAAATGATAGAATTGTAGATCGTGATGTCGTTGTATATTCTAATTTTGCACGTGTTTATTGTTATGCACTTAGTGGAAATGTTGTTAGTAGAAAGGAAGATGCCCAAGGATATGTTTATTCTTCTTCTGGATTTTCCTCTGCTATTTATTTTGATTTATTTCATATGGAGTCTATTTCTTCTTTGGAGGCAGCTAATCTAGTTCTTCGAAATTATTGGGCTGAATTTACTAGTGTTTCTTCAAAAGATGCTTCTAAGGTTTTAAAAAAGATTATTCAAGCATAAAAAAACAGAGTTCATTTCTCTTTTGAACCTGTTTTTATTTGTTATAGAACTCAACGATTAATGATTCATTAATATCTGCATTTAATTCGTTACGCTCTGGCATACGTACATAAACACCAGATAAGTTTTTTTCATCATATGTTACATATTCTACACGTTTTGTTACTTTTTCTAATGATTCTAATACTGCTTTATGGTCTTTAGAATTTTCTTTTAAAGCAATGGTATCGCCAACTTTTACACGATATGATGGGATATCTACTTTTTTACCATTTACAGTAATATGACCATGGTTTACTAATTGTCTTGCCCCACGACGTGTTGTTGAAAATCCTAGACGATAAACTAAATTATCAAGACGAGACTCTAATAATCTTAAGAAGTTTTCACCATGTACACCTTTTAGTTTTCCTGCTTCATCAAAAGTCTTTCTGAATTGTTTTTCGTTTAGACCATACATGAAACGAACTTTTTGTTTTTCTTTTAATTGAACTCCATAGTCTGAAAGCTTACCTTTGCGTGCATTTCCATGTTGACCAGGTCCATAGGGACGGCGTGCTAATTCTTTACCAGTTTCACTAATAGAAAATCCAACGCGACGTGCTTTTTTGTAACTAGGTCCAGTATATCTTGCCATAATATTCTCCTTTCTATTATTTTACAAGTCCCTGAAAAATTTATTTAGCCGTAAATAAGGGAGTTTTTTGTTCGCCTTAACAGCAGAGGCTACTAAGCATCTTCAAAAAACACGTTCATTTACTCCAAATATGCTGTTTCAAGTGAATTGCACTACCTATTATATGCAAATGATTTAGAAAAGTCAAGGTTTCAAGAATGAAAGTTATTTTGTATAGGTTGTGTTTTTATCAATTTTCTTGTAATCTTGTACTATTTGTAGTATCTTTATTTTAAGAAGGTGATTTCATGAAAACAAGTATATACCGAGAATATGTGAATTGTGATTATTTGCAGAAGGTCATTTCCTTAGGAGATATGTTTGGTGTACAAATTCGAAATATTGATGCTAGAACTAGGGAAGATGCTCCTTATCGTATTTATTTTACGAGTGGTAGAAAGCGTCAAGGCTTTATTGATGAGAAAGAGTATAATGTACTTCCTACTAAGTATTTTGAATTAAATTCTCCAATTGGGAAAATAAAGGGAAGTTTTGATCATACGATGGATCCAGCAATTGTTTTTTCTCTTCTTGTTCGTGGGAAACCGTATGATACTATTTCTGGTATTTATAATGCTTCTTTTCCTAAAAATTCTTTTGTTAAACAGAGTATTCGTTGTTCTCTTGAGAAAGATCGAAAATTGTTGCAAGGAATTGACTTTGATTCTAATATTGAACTAAGTCAGCGTTATCAAAATTCTCCTGAGCCTTATGAACATCTTTTCGTTCATATGGGAGGTGTTTCTAATTTTTCTTTACATCATGAGAAGAATTTTGATAAGTATAATCGTGTCTTATTAACTAAGTCAAAAATTTTACAGAGAGAAGATAAAATTCGGATGATGGAGCCTGTTGAATTTGAGGTAGAAAGTTCTAAGGAACGAGTAAATCCTTATCATTTTGATTATGATAATATCGATTTTCGACAAATATACCATATTCTTTCACAATATGATGATGGTATTAAGCCATGTCTTGATTATTTTCATAATTTGCTTACTTTTGAAAAACTAGATTTATATCAAAATATGGTTTCTGCTCGTTTTCCTTTTATGGATCAAGAGACAGCTTCCCTTGTTACTGGCGTTAAGAAGAGTGCCTATCAAAAAAATTTAGAATTAGTATCTAGACTAAATGCACAAAGGCGTTAGTCTTTTTCTTGTGTTTATCCTATATATTTATCAGTTTTTCTTGTAATATTGGTAGTATTCATGTATTATATGCAAAGAGGTGATTTAATGAATTCATTTACGTTACGAGACTATCTAGATCATGAGTATTTACAAAAGGTGGTTTCCTTAGGAGATATGTTTGAGGTAGAAATTCAAAATATTGATATTGAAACTGATTATGTTTATTTTACTAATGGTAGATGTTGCCAGGGCTTTTTTGATGGAAGGTATGACAAAAAGTATTTTGAGCTAAATTCTCCATTTGGAAAAATAAGGGGATACTGTTCAGATTTATCCATCTCTTTTTCTCTTGCTGTTTGTGGAAAACCGTATGATACTATTTCAGGTATTTATGATGCTCGTTTTTCTGTTAATGCTCATATTCCTGATGAGTATGGCTTTAAAAGACATTTTGACTCTACTCCAGATGTTACGTGTTCACTTTGTACTATGGCGAATCAAGAAACGTTACAAACAATTCTTCTTGATGGTGGTGATTTTAAACTAACTCAATGTTATCCAGGTTCTCCTGCACCTTATGAGCGACTTTTCGTTGGAATGAGGAGTGCGACGATAGATAGTGCTTCTAAATTTTCCTTACTTCATACGAAAAGCCTTGATGTATCTCATCGCTCTCCATTAACTCAAACGCGAATTGCACAGTGGGGAAACAGAATTCAGATGTTTGAACCTACTGAACTTAAAGTAGAGTGTTCTGAGATAAAATATGGTGATATTAGGAGGGTCGATTTGAGGGAAGTATACCATCTTCTTTCACAATATGATGATGGTATTAAGTCTTGCCTTGATTATTTTCATGAATCACTTACTTTTGAAGGACTAGATTTATATCAGAATATAGTTTCTGCTTGTTTTCCTTATTGGAATCCAGGGGTTGTTTCTCTTGTTACTGGCGTTCAAAAGAGTGCATATCAAAAAAATTTAGGATTAGTATCTAGACTAAATGCACAAAGGCATTAGTCTTTTTCTTTTGAAAAAAATATTAAAATTGTAGAAAAAAGTATCTCTTTTGTGGTATTATAAATAATAGGATAGGAGGGAGTCATATGCATGAAGATGGAAGTGTTCTTTTTATTGCCACTTTTGTTATTGTTTTTCTTATTGTCTTATTTATTGTCATTCATATTATCAAGAAAAAAAGAAATGCTAAGTATCGTACTATTATCGATAACTTAGAACGTGAGAAAAATTTAATTGCTTCTACTCCTGTACCTTCTGAACTTTCTAAAATAGAACCTATTATTAAAAATGAAAAAATGGAAGAGAAGTTTCATCATTGGCAGGAGAGATTTGAAAATATTAAAAAAGTTAGTCTTGCTAAAATTGATGATATGATAGTAGACTTAGATATTTATTTTGATAAAAAGGATTATAAAAATTGTAGGTTTCGTATTGCTAAGACAGAGATTGAAATTTATAAAGCAAGAGAAAAAGCGAACCACTTATTAGAAGAGATTAAGGAAATTACTTTAAGTGAGGAAAAGTATCGTAGTATTGTTACGAAATTAAAGACAAAATATCGTAGTGAAAATAAGGAATATCAAAAACATAAAGATTTATATGATGATGTACAAGAAGCGATTGAGTTACAACTTGAAAATATTGAGAAGAGATTTCTTGATTTTGAAAAAGCAATGGATGCTAATGAATATAATGAAGTGGTTCATATTGTGAAAGCACTGGATACTATGATTGATCATATGGGTATTATAGTTGCGGAAGCTCCTGATGTACTTTTAATGGCAAAACAACTGATCCCTAAGAGAATTAGAGAAGTTGAAATGACTGCAAAGGAAATGGAAACACTGAATTATCCTTTAGAATATTTAAATCTTCCTTATAATATTGAAGAGGCGAATCATAATATTAATACCATTCTTGATAAAGTGAAGGTTTTAAACTTAGAGGATTGTATGTTTGAACTTAAAACGATACTTGATTATTTAGATTCATTGTTTGTTGATTTTGAAAAAGAACGTCTTTCTCGTAAAGTTTATGAAGAAATTGATAAAGACTTCGCTAAGAAACTTGAAAAAACGAATCAGTTGGTTCATGATGTTTATGATCAGTTGGATGATATTAAAAATGCTTATGATTTAAATGATGAGGATTTAACTATTATAAAAGAGGTTAATAAGACATTGGTGGTTATTAATGATGATTATAAAAATTTGAAAAATAAAGAGGGAAGTGAGGCTTCTCCCTATTCTATTATGCATAAAGAAATCGAAGAGTTAACGATTCGTTTGAAGCAGATGGAAGAAAACTTTGATATTGCACTAAAATCTCTTGGTAATATGTATGATGATGAACAAAGGGCAAGAGAACAACTTCTTGAAATAGAGTCTTTTTTAAAGCAATGTAAAGTACGTATTCGTAGTTATAAGTTACCTATTATTACAGATAATTATTTTGTACAACTTGCAGAGGCAAATGAAGCAATTCTTGAAGTGATTAAAGAGCTTGAGAAAAAACCGATTGTGATTCATACTTTGAATACTCGGGTTGATACAGCGAGAGATTTGGTATTAAAACTTTATAATACAACGAATGAAATGATTAAAACGGCTCAAATGGCAGAGATGGCCATTGTTTATGGGAATCGGTATCGGTTTTCTTATACAGAAGTGGATGCTGGTCTTTTGCAGGCAGAAAGAGAGTTTTTTAAGGGAAACTATAAGAAGAGTTTAGATACTTCTATTAAAACCACTAAGTTAGTAGATGAAAATATATATAGAAAGTTGTTGGCTGTTTATGATGATTAGGAATAATAAAGGGTTTGGATCAAGGGAAATACTTACTGTTTCAGTCGTTTGCTTTATACTTGCTGCTATTTTGTTAGTTTTAGCTATTCGTTCTAGCAATAGTGAAAAGTATCGAGTAATGGAATATAATGCCCGTGTATTTGGTCTTTCTGCTACTACCTATCAAATGGAGAGTAGTAATAATGTAGTTTATATGGCTGAACTTTTAGAAAATGGCTTATTTTCCGAAGTGAAGAATCCTTTTGGTGGGGATAAGTATTGTGATGCTTTTGAGTCCAAAGTAGAATATCAAGATGAGAAGAAATATGTCACTTTGCAATGTGGTTCTTACTTAATAGAACATCAACTTATTTCTTCTTCTGAGTATCAAATTTATAAAGTTTCTAAGTGGAGTCTTAAAAATGAGGATGGCATGCAGAAGAGGTTATTTTATAATTATAAAGTAAATGGAAAAGATGTTTTTGATCAAGATTATAATGAAGAAATGTTTTTATATGTTTTTAATAATAAGATGAATACAGAGTATGCGAAAATAGATGATATACCTGCTAAGTATCATGTTTATAGTAAGACATTATATCGGACTAAAGATTTAGTGGATGTTATTTCTCCTTTAGAAAAAATTGATGATGATTCGTAGAAAGGTTCTAGTGGTATCTTTCTTTTCTTTTTGATATAATAAGTCAGTAAAGGAGTGGGAATATGCGTGTTATATTAATTAAATATGGGGAACTTACTACTAAAAAGGGAAATCGTCATTTTTTTATCAAAAAACTAACAGAGAATTTACGTCATAAATTAAAAAATTATGCTGTTAAAATTGTAGTGGATCGATCTCGCATGTATCTTGAATTTTTGGACTCAGATTTAGAGAGACTAGAGTCTATTGTTCAAAATACATTTGGTATTTATAAGTATCATCTTGCTTATATGGTAAATACTAATCATGATACTATAAAAGAAGAAATTTTAAAGATTGCAAGAGAGAAAGTATTTCAAACTTTTAAAGTGGAAGTGAAGCGAAGTGATAAAAACTTTTTATATTCTAGTTTAGAGTATGCCTCTTTACTTGGAGGAGTTATTTTAAAAAATATTGATGGAGTAAGAGTAGATGTTCATCATCCTGAGGTTACTTTTACTGTAGAGGTTCGGGAGAAGATGAGTTATATTTATACAAATAGTATAAAGGCTGTTGGTGGCTATCCTGTTGGAACACAAGAGAAGGGAATGCTTATGCTTAGTGGTGGAATTGATTCTCCTGTTTCAGGGTATCTTGCTATGAAACGTGGGATGAGACTAGATGCTGTTTATTTTGAGGCAATTCCACATACTAGTTTGGAAGCTAGAAATAAAGTTATTGATCTTACTAAAAAATTAGTACAATATACTGATTGTATTCATTTACATATTGTTCCTTTTACTGCTTTGCAAGAAGCGATTTATAAAAATTGCAGATCAGAATACTGTATTACGATGATGAGACGAATGATGTATCGGATTACTTCTCTTCTTGCTGAGAAAAATAAAGCACTTGTGATTGTCAATGGAGAGTCTATTGGGCAGGTTGCTAGTCAAACTTTGGTTAGTATGAATGTGATTAATTCTGTAACTAATATGCCTGTGATTCGTCCAGTTGCCTGTCTTGATAAATTGGAAATTATTGATATTGCTAAAAAAATTGATACTTATGATATTAGTATCTTGCCATATGAGGATTGTTGTACTGTATTTGTACCAAAACATCCTGTTATTCATCCTCATTTAGATATTTGTTTAAAGATGGAAAGTGAATTTTCTTTTGATGAGCTTATTGAACAATGTGTAGAGAATACTTTTACTTTAAAAATCAGTGATGAAGAAGATGATGAGTATCAAGATTTATTATAAAAAAAAATAGGTATTATTTACCAATGTAAAATATGTATGAAATTTTTATTTTTTCACATTCTATAAATGTATAGGAGGTGAAAAGAATGAACAACAACAGTAACAATACTAACTCTATGAAAATGAGAGTTCCAGGAGCTAAACAAGCTATCGATAAAATGAAATATGAAATAGCTAATGAATTTGGTGTTAATTTAGGACCAGATGCTACTAGTCGTGCTAACGGATCAGTTGGTGGTGAAATTACTAGACGTTTAGTTCAAAACGGTATGAATCAAATTAGTGGAAGTTATAACAATAAGTAATGATTTATTATAACTTAATAGATAGGTGATGAGCCTATCTTTTTTGTAAACTTTTTGTAAACTTTTTGTAAATTATTATTTTTTTTTCGTTTTATTCATATTTTTCTTTATTGATGTGATATTCTATTATTATAGAGAGGTGGATAGTATGAATGAAGAAAGTAAAATCATGAAAAAAGGGAGTAATAAAAAGTTTATTTTTGTAGTTGTTTTTTTGGTTTTGGTTGTTTTAGGACTTATTTCCTATATTGTCTATGATAAGGGGATTGTTCAATTTCGAGAAAGTAGTGATGTTTTAGAAAAGAGTGAGAAAAATAGTAAAAGTTCTAAGAAAGATACTACTAGTAATCGTAATGATGTAGAAGAGAATGAACAAAAATCAAGTGAGAGTTCTTCTTTTCGTCTTTTAAAGTTTGATTCTAGTAAATGTATTAATAATCCGAGTGGCAATTACACTATTTCTGTTTTTGGAGATAATTTAGCTAGTATTGGTGCTACCGTAGATAATACAAAGAGAACTGTTTCTTTTTCTTATAATATATACAGGGTTTCACAAACTTATCCATTAGGGTGGGTTAGTTCTATTGAAAATATTAAGACAGAAAATTTTCCTATTTCTTTTGCACAAGAGGTAGAGGATGTCTTTTTTGGAGGACTTGGTCAAAGTTCAACAGGGGATACTATGCTTTTTTTGATGGAAGATGGGAGTGTTGAATATATTCCTATTATGAAAGTACTTTCTACTAGTCCTAAAAGTCCTAATTCTTATGGAAAATTACCAGATGTTTCAGGTGTTGTGAAGTTTTATACAGCAAATACTACCGGTGGTGTTACTATACTTGCTCAAAAAGCAGATGGTACTTTCTATGATTTAGGTCCAATTTTACGAAATACAGGAAATTATTAGAAATATGGTTTTAAATGTGTAAATAGGGTGGTGTTGATATGATTAAATATGAAGGAATACAAAATAAGTATCTCTATAATATGGAGGATTTGGAAAAAATATTAGAAATCATAGAAAATGGGAATTTTTATAATCAAGATAGTTGTTCTCGTGAAAAAGTAACTACCTTAGTTAATGCGGTTACAACATTTATGGAAAATATAAAAACTAAAGAAGAAAATGTAATATTAGAAAAACATGAGACAGAAGAAGAAGCTAGGGAATATTTTGGGGAAGATTTTACAAATAAATTTGATGAATTGCTTACATTTTTGGATAAGTAAGAAACTATAGTGGCATTACATGGAACAGATGTAGGAGTTTGTCCTGCAATTTGTGAAAATGGATTGCAATATAGGCTTCCTAGTCTTTCATCTACAGCGGTACAACAAGATATGGCTTTTGGAAAAGGAAATATACATTATTCCAATTATGAAAGCTTGTTAAATTGGAGACATAAAAATTATAAAGGACTTGTTATTATTGCTATACCTTATGAATGTTATTATAAGGAAGGTTTATGGAATCATTTTGCAAATTCTGGTACGCATTTTTATGGTGGACAAGACTATCGCATAGATTCTGATTTTATAGTTGGATATTTGGATGTTGAGGGGAAAAATATTGTTTTAAATCCTAAATATAATAGAGAACATGATTATGAAGGATTTGTGCAAGATAATGACATATTTCATAAAAATTTGGAGCTCGATAATGAAAAAATTAAAGAAGAAAGTCTTAAGTTTAAGGAACAAATAGAGTATATTGAAAATGAAACTGATTTAATGAAAGATAAAGAAGATAACGAAGATATTGATGTATCAATGGTTCCATATGTCATAGAAGAATTGACTGGTACATTTCATTCCATTAAATATGGTTTTCCAAATGCGAAGACAGATATAAATATTTTCTTCATGAATTATCAAACGGATTTGTTAAGATTGATAAAATACTACCTATATTAAAAACAGAAGAACAAATTAAACAAGAACAGCAAGATGTTTTTTCAATGTTTGATGCACCTGCATCTGCATATCATTCTAGTTCAAAGTCTAATGAAACAGATATTTTTGATTTTGGAGATGACATCGAATGGAATGATTCAACAGAGCAACAATCACTAGGAATACACCATAACTAAAAGATTATCTTTATATTGCCCAAATGGGGAATATACTATTTTTGTAGTCGAGGGTTCTTCCTTTGATTTTTTCTTGTATACAAATGAAAATTTCTGATACTTCCAAAGTTTATTGAATAAAATATGCAGAAAACTATAAGCACAAACATTCATGATGAGCTGGTATTAATGGGATAATGATAGATATAGAAAAATGTAGAATATGTGGTTTTATTACAATAATATTGTAACTTTCCATTTTTTTGTAATAAGATTTTGGAAGTTTAGAAGTTTATTTAGTAAATAGAAGACTTTTCATTAGAAATCTGATACAATATATTTAATTTATTTTGAGGAGAAATGTTTTATGAAATTATTATCAGTGAATGCTGGAAGTAGCACTTTAAAATTTCGGCTTTATGAAATGCCAGAAGAGAAGATTTTAACCAAGGGGAATTTTGAGAGAATTGGAACAGAAGAGGGAGACTATACGATTCGCGTAGGGGATGAAAAGGTTCACAAGACGGCAGAACTTCGTGATCATAATGATGCCGTTCATATTTTACTTGAAGAGCTTGTTCATCATCATATTGTGGAGTCACTAGATGAAATTGTGGCAGTTGGGCATCGTATTGTTCATGGTGGTAATAAATATTCTAAGTCTGTTTTAATTACTGATCGTGTTTTAAAAGAGATTGAGAGTATTTCTGATTTGGCACCACTTCATAATCCAGCGGCACTTCGTGGAGTGCATGCTTTTATGGAAGCGATTCCTAATGCAAAGATGGTCGCTTGTTTTGATACTGCTTTTCATCAAACAATAGATGAGGCAACTTACCTTTATCCAGTACCATATGAATGGTATATTAAATATGATGTTCGTAAATATGGTTTTCATGGACTTAGTCATAAGTTTATTACAGAGAAGATGACATCTATGTTAGAGAAAAAACCTAATCTTATTATCTGTCATATTGGGAATGGTGCTAGTATTTCGGCAATAAGAGATGGTATTTGTATTGATACTTCAATGGGATTTACTCCTAATGCTGGTATTATGATGGGAACACGTAGTGGAGATATTGATTATTCTATTATTAGCTATATTATGAAGAAAGCAGAGAGAAATTTAGAGTGGGTTGATAATAAATTAAATAAGTCTAGTGGTCTTCAAGGAATTGCTGGGATGAATGATTTACGTGATATTGATAGGGCTTATCTTGCCAATGAACAGAAAGTAGTTTTAGCAATAGAGATGTATACCAATAAAATTGTGGATTATATTGCAAAATATTACATCAAACTTGGTGGGAAAGTGGATGCTATTTGCTTTACTGCTGGTGGTGGAGAAAATGATGATATTATTCGCAAGGAAGTTGTTTCTAAATTATATCCACTTGGAGTTAGTTTGAATGAAGAAAAGAATAAGGAGACAATTGTTAGACGTGGTGTAGAGGGTGTTATTAGTACAGATGATTCTTCTATTCCAGTTTATGTTCTTGCTACAGATGAAGAGCTTATGATTGCAAGAGATACTTATGAAATTATTGATTAGCAGGTGCTTTTATGAAATACTACATAAGAGAAAAAGATGTGATTGTTATTCGCGAATATGAAGTTTGTAAAGATAAAATATATGAATATAAAAAGTGTGAAATAGAGAAACAAGGGGATTTAGCTGTTGCTACTATTACTTCCAAAGGATGCTTTTTTAAACGTTACTGATTGTGAAAATGTGAAATATGTATAAATTGATCCTGATTATTCTAAATTTTTTACTTTTGATATTTGTTCTTTAAAAGAACAAGAAACACTTTTATCTAGATATTATAATGGGGATATTAGGGATTATATAGTACTTGATTATAGAAATCAAAAAATATTGTGTCCTGATAAAATTTCTATTCATCCTTTTGAGAGGATTCCTTCTTGTATGGCCTCTGATAACTTTATTCATTTAAGTTATCCATTAGTGTTACTAGAGCACCTTGAAAGTGGAAATCTGTCTTTTTCTTATCAAGAACTTGATAAAATAGATCAACAACTAGATTGTTTTTCATTTTCCTCTTCTATTGTTGATATTATTGCTATTTCTAGTTTAGAGGCTATGTATCAAGATGAGACAGTTTATGCTCCTTATCAAAATAGTCGATTTATTACAGAAAGTGTTTTATCAATGACTTTACAAAAAGCAGAATGTGGTAGTAAAATTTATCAAAAAGTAAGAAGAGGATGAATTATGTTTATTTGTTCTCTTTTAATTTGATATTTGCTCGTCTGTTATTTCGTGTGTTGACATTATGATAATAGTCCATATAATAAAAGTGTATTAGAAGGGGGGATTTTAGTGTATTTAAAAAAAATTTATGATAAGTTTTTATATTATGTTCAGATTATTGTTAAAAATGCGGTAATAGATGCACAAAGTAAAATGCCTTCTTCTCCTGTTTTAGAAGCATTAGAGGAACTAAATGCAAATAAGAAAGAAATAACGAAGACTTTGTCGCAAGATGATTGCGATAAAAGGGATGTTGATGAAAAAATAAAAAAGTCATTTTTAGCTATTAAAAATCAACGTGTTAATTTGGATAAGATGCTTTTTCTTTCTAAAGAGATTCCAGAAAGAGGAAATATTTATCTTGTTAAGATGAGTCCTCGAGATATGAAAACTAATATTAATGGGACTAATCATGCTTGTAGGCCTTTTGTTGTGCTTGATAAAACAAAAGAACAACAACTAGTTGGATTTTATACTACTAGTAATTTAACAAGAAATACAAGTAAAATGGTTTTTAGTCAAAATTGTTTTACAAAATATAGGGCAGTTTTAGCACAAAAAAAGTATAAGTTAAATAAATCTAGTCTTGTTTTACATGACAGGATGGGTGTTTTAGAGCAAGACCAGATTTTAAAATATTTTGATTCTATTGATGATGTTGATTTGATTAGGATTTTAAAAATGGCAAATTTGAGTAATGGTAATATGATTGAATTAAAAGGGAAATATCTTTCTTATGGAGATATTGCTTCACAGGGGAGAAATAGATATTTAATTTATAGTAGAGATAATTCTTTTGCTTATGGATTAAAAGTTCAATATGAGGAAAAGATAGGTCAAAGTAGGATTGATGTGAGTCATGATTTTAATTATTTTGCTAGTGATAGCGATATTTATAGAATATTTTTTGACCAATATATTAATATCTCTAATTCTTCGGATGTTATTTTAGAAGAACATGTGGCAGATAAAGTTTTGAAAGCTATTGATAGTAAGCGTAATAGGCGTAGACAAAGTATAAAGAAGAGTAAAGTTTTAAAGTAAAATATTTAAAGGGTAGCTCATATCCATAGATTTGTGTTATAATTTTTAATAGGTAGCTATTATATATTTTATATTGGCTAAAATTAACTATTGGAGAGAGGGTTTATATATGAAAATAATATCTATTAATGCAGGAAGTAGTTCTTTAAAGTTTAGTTTGTTTGATATGTCTAATGAGAGTGTTATTGCTAGTGGTTTATTTGAGCGTATTGGAATTGAAGGTAGTTGTTATACCATTAAATATAACGGTGAAAAATTAGAACAAGAAGTGGAACTTGTGGATCACTCAGATGCTGTTCGGATTTTATTAGAAAAGTTAATTGATCTTAATATTATTTCATCTTTAGATGAGATAGATGGGGTTGGACATCGATTAGTTCATGGAAAGGATAAATATTCTTCCTCTGTTGTTATTACAGATGAAGTAATTGAAGATTTGGAAAAGTTTAAAGATTTTGCTCCTCTTCATAATCCTGCTAATGTTTTGGGAATTAGGGCTTTTCAAGAAGTATTACCAAATATTTTTATGGTAGGAGTGTTTGATACGGCTTTTCATCAAACCATGGATGAAGTAACTTACCTTTATCCAGTTCCTTATAGTTGGTATAAAGACTATGGTGTTCGTAAATATGGTTTTCATGGAACAAGTCATCGTTATATAGCCAGCACTGTTGCTAAACTACTTAACAAAAATGAATTTCGTCTCATTAGTTGTCACATTGGTAATGGTGGTAGTATTACTGCTATCCGTGATGGAAAGTGTGTAGATACTTCGATGGGACTTACCCCTCTTGCTGGTATTATGATGGGAACACGTAGTGGAGATATTGATCCTTCTATTATTACTTATGTGATGGAAAAAGAGGGAAAGAATGCTAGTGAAGTGATTGATGATCTTAATAAACGTAGTGGTCTTTTGGGGCTTAGTGAATATAGTCATGATATGAGAGATATTCTAGAACATATTGATGAAGGAGATGAAAAAGCTCTTTTGGCAAGGGATAAATATGTACGTTCTATTGTTAACTATATTGCCCAATATTATTTACTGTTAGGAGGAGTAGATGCTATTGTCTTTACTGCTGGTGTTGGAGAGAACAGTATACCAATTCGTAAACTTGTCTGTGAAAAATTACTCCCACTTGGGGTAAAGATTGATTTGGATAAAAATAATATTCGTGGTGAAATTACTAAAATTAGTACAGAGGACTCTAAAGTAGCTGTTTATGTTATTCCAACAGATGAAGAGTTAATGATTGCACGTGATACTTTATCAAAGTTAGAAAATAGATAGGAAGATATTATGTTTAAAAAGATATTTAGGGAAATTAAGAAATACGATACCATCGTTATTGTTCGGCATATAGGAGTGGATCCCGATGCACTTTCTAGTCAGCTTGCATTAAGAGACTCTATTCGTCTTACTTTTCCTTCTAAAAGAGTATTAGCACTAGGAAATGGAACTAGTAGATTTTCCTTTATAGGTAAGCTTGATAAAATAGAAGATATTTCTAATGCTTTACTTATTATTTTAGATACACCTGATAAAAAGCGAGTAGATGGTGTTTCTTTAGAAGATTATGCTTCTATTATTAAGATTGATCATCATCCTTTTATAGAACCACTTGGTAATATTGAGTGTATTGTAGATACAGCATCTTCTACTTGTGAGATTATTATGGATCTTATCTTAAATACAAAACTTTTATGTAATCAGAATATTGCTCGTATGCTTTATATTGGACTTGTGTCTGATTCTAATCGGTTTATGTTTGAGAGTTCTACTTCTAAAACATTTCTCCTTGTATCTAAGTTTTTAGAAATGTATCCTTTTTGTATTCAAGAAGTCTACGAGAAAATGTATCTTAGACCTTTGTCAGAGGTTCGATTTGAGGGATATTTAGCACAAAATATGACGGTTACTGATCATGGTGTTGCTTACATTATGATTACCGATGATATTATTAATAAATTTAAAGTAGATACTGCTGCTGCTGGGAATATGATCAACAATTTTAATTTTATTTCAGAAGTACTTGTTTGGGTTTTTGTGACAGAGGATATTAAAAATGGAAATATTCGTATTTCCATTCGTTCAAGGGGTCCTGCTATTAATAAAGTGGCAGAAGCACATCATGGAGGAGGACATAAAAGGGCTAGTGGTGTTAAAACAACTACTTTTGAAGAGGCAGAACTTATTATTCATGAACTAGATGCTGTTAGTAAAAAATATATTGAAAGTTTAGAAAAAGGGGTGGATTGCTGTGATCATTAAAGATTCAAGACTAGATGTTATGGCTAGTAGAAGAAGTCAATATCCCGATCAGGAATTATTTGAGTTTTTATTGGTAGGACGTAGTAATGTAGGAAAAAGTAGTTTTATTAATACTTTGCTTTCTCGTAAGAATTTAGCTCATACTTCTTCTCATCCTGGGAAAACACAAACAATTAATTTTTATCTTGTGAATAATTCTTTTTATCTTGTTGATGTACCTGGATATGGTTATGCTGCAGTAGATAAAAAAACACAGTCAAAGTTTGGGATGATGATTGAGGAATATCTAGAAAAAAGAGAGCCTTTAAAACGAGTATTTTTGCTTATTGACTTTCGTCATAAACCTAGTGAAGATGATTTACTCATGTATAATTTCTTAAAATACTATAATATACCAGTTACCGTTGTTGCTACAAAGGCAGATAAAGTTGGAAGTAGTCGGCAGAATAAACATTTAAAAATCATTATGGATGCCCTAGATTTAGTAGTAGGGGATGATTTAGTAGTATTTTCTAGTATTACTAAACTAGGTAGAGAAGAAATTTTAAAAAAGATAGAGGACTTAACAATAAATGTGATTTAGGTCTTTTTTTTCTTGATAATTTTTGCTATACTACTTTATAGTAGGCGTGATTATGATAAAGAAAATAGATGGGAAGTTAAAAAATAAGAAGTTGAGAATGTTTTTACCAATTATTGTTTTAAGTACTGTTGTTATTCTTTTTGTATTTGTTGGAGTTCTTTTTGTAAAACCTAATTCTTCTTTAAAAAAACCAGATGTTGCTATTTCTAATGAGCTTACTAAAGATAAGAAGTTTTTAGATCTTACTATTTCTGATATTGAAATAGAAGAGGGAGAATATCTTACTCATTTAATGGCTAATATCTATAATCATGGGGATACTTTTCAGGATAGAATGGTAGATATTATCTTTTTGGATCAAGATGGAAAAGAACTTGGTAGAGCACCAACCTACATTTCTAGTATTGAACAAAATGGGGCTATTAGAATTGATACTGTTATTGATAAAAAACTTGCAAAAGCTTATACATTTAAAGTAGAAGGTTAATACTTTGGTAACTTTTAAGTCTTTTGTCATACTATAAATTAGGTGATTAGATGAAAGTCTTAAAAGAAGATGATGATAGTTTTGTGATTTATCTTTTTCCTGTTTTAGATTCTAAAAAATTGGAAGATAAACAAGAAATAATTACACTTGTTAAAAATACAGTGTTAAAAGTAAATAAGATTTATCATTTAAATTTACAAGGATTTTATAAAGTAAGAGTTTACTTAAATAAAAAAATAGGGCTTGTTATTGAGATTATACAAGTTGATGATATTAGTATTCATCCTACTATTGATCTTCGAGTGCTTGTTTATTTTGATCAAGATTTTTATATTGAAGTAGATGATTATGATGTGTTACCACTTCATAAAAAAGTTATTTTTGTGAATGATAAGTTTTATATTGATGTTTGCTCATTAGATGATAAAGAGATTTCTTATCTTTTAGAGTTTGGTAGGGTTATTTATAAGATAGATGAGATAGAAAATTTTTATTTGGGAAAAGTGATTGTTCATTGAAAATAGGACTATATTATAGTATTATTTAGGTAGGAGGTAGTAAAATGTATTGTTCTAATTGTGGAAAGAAAGTAGATCCTAAGGCAGTTGTTTGTGTTGGGTGTGGATGTTCGCTTAAAAAACGTGGAAATGGTTTTGGTATTGCTAGTATGATACTGGGGCTTGTTGGACTTTTTTATGCTTTGTGTGCTTTTAGTCGAGTGATTGATTTAGGAAGTTATTTAGATTATCAGACTATTAGTTATCAGATTGGATTTGCAATTGGTTTTGTGCTTGTACAAAGTATTTTATCTATTGTTGGGTTCTCCCTTGGTATTTGTGATAGGAAGAATAAGAAGACTGGTTTTAATCTGGCAGGACTTATTTTAACTAGTATTACATTTGTTATTGTTGTAATTCAATTTATTGTAGTGGCTACTTATTAGTGGTTTTTTTGTTGCAAATATGTGGTGTTTTGGTGTATATTAATAGTAGAGGATGATAGAAATGTTAGGAAAGATAAAATATCAGTTGAAAAAAAATATTAATATTAAGAGTGGCTATTTAGTGCTTATTGGTGTTATTAGTTTGTTTTTGATTGTGGGAGGGTTTTCCTTTGCACTTTTTACCACTACCGTTGAGAGTCGTGGAGCGTTAAATATCGTTACAGGAAATCTTTATTCGTTGCTTGAAAGTGATAGTTTTTCTAAAAATACTACTGTTACTTTACAAGCAGGAGAGAGTAAAACCATTACGATGACTTTAAAGAATGTAAATACGATTCATGCAAAATTTAATTTGTGGTATGAAGCAGAAGAGGGAGTTTTAGTAAACTATGTTTCAGGAGGGGATGATCCTCCCACAGAAGTAGGATATGTGATTGATAGTAGTAAAGTAAAAACTTATAAAATAAAAATGGTTAATAATACGAGTAGTAGTCAGGAAGTTAAATTTGGAAGTGATGTAGGACTTTATAATCAGACTTTAGATTTTCCTAGTAATAAGAAAAAATTAGAATTAGGCCTTCCAACTTTATATGACGAAATTAAGAAAAAAGCAGTACTTGATAATATACAGAGTGAGTTTGTATCTAGCACAACAGGAATCAATTTTGGAGAAGTTTCCTCTGATACGAATGGAAAAGGAGTTTATACCTTTGCTTCTACTAAAGATGATAAATTTCCAGTGCATTATTATAGAGGAGCAGTGACTGATAACAATGTCAAGTTTGCAAACTTTTGCTGGAAAATAGTTAGGACTACTGAAACGGGAGGAATAAAACTGATTTATAATGGAACACCTGATGAGAATGGATATTGTACGAATACAACAGGAGAAGTAACACAGATAGGAACAAGTGCATTTAATGAGACTTATAATTCTATAGAGTATGTAGGATATATGGTAAATAATACAAGTGACTCTACTATCAAAGGAGTTATAGATAATTGGTATCAAACGAATATGACTGATTATACTGAAAAGTTAGATGACGTTATCTGGTGTAACGATAGAAGTTCCAGAGTAGAAGGGAATAATACTTATTTCGGATCCTATGATAGAGTATATACAACATATAGTCCAAGTTTGGAATGTGTAAATGATGCTGATAAGTTTACAGTAGGAGAGACAAATGGAAATGGCTTACTCACTTATCCAGTGGCACTTTTAACAAGTGATGAGATAATGCTAGCAGGGGGTGGTACTGGAAATTCTAGTTATTATTTATATACGAATCAGACTTGGTGGGCTTTGTCGCCGTCTGGCTTCGTCAACAGCAGTGCTCACGGCCTCCGCATCAACTCCAGGGGCGGCGTCCTAGGCAACAGCTTCGTGTACCGCTCGTACGGCGTTCGACCTGCGTTAGTTCTTAAACCTGGAACTGGAATTACATCAGGAGATGGCAGTCAGAATAGTCCATTTGTAGTTGAATGAGATATAGATGTTAATTATAAATGTTAATATAGAAAGTCATAAATATGTCAAAGTTAAAAAGTCATAACTAAGATATATTTGTGACTTCTTTTTGTTACACAAATGAGAAATTTGTTAAAAATTTTAAACTTATGAAACTTGTAAATTAAATATGATTTTAAATAGGAATACTAGAGATTGCTCTTAGGAAAAAGACTTTTTCTAGTATTTTTTTGTTCTTAATTTATGAGAATGCTCATTTTACAAGAAAAAAAGAAATGTGTATAGTGTAGAAAAAAGGAGGTGCGTAAATGCAACCATTATTAAAAAGAAC
>CAMNSB010000010.1 GCA_946554325.1 uncultured Mycoplasmatota bacterium | reverse complement strand
CTAGAATACTCTGTTAATGATTTATAATAATTATTTCCTGCTGGTTTACCTCCTAGGATGTAATATTTTAATGCTTTTTGGTTGTTTAGTAACCAACTTATGGTCTCACGACTATCTTGATCTAGATGTGCAATTGCTTGTAGCAAGTCATATCCTACGTTTTTTACTAATTCTCTTTTTAAGATATTAAACTCCAACTCACCTGTGATATCTTCTTGACCAGTATATTGTGATTCAATAATTGCATTATATTCATCTACTGTTTTTATGAAATCATATGGGATATTATTTTCTTCCTCTTTATAACTTTCTTTTGTAAGTTTAGCATTGGCGTACACTGAATGATCCGCCTCATCACCACCATTACTGTTTGCATATAACTTGATATATTTTTTATTTCTTATATCAATTTTTATGAACTCTGCTTCATTATTTCCCTTTTTAACTGAAGGAGATGCTGGCGTATGTAATTCCCAATTCTCTCCATCTGTTGATGTATAAATAAAAAACTTTACTCCATTTCCGGTTGCGCCTCTTCCTGCATCTACTCCGTAATATGTTGAAAAATAGTCATAATCATAGCCTGATATATCATATATCAGCGTACTTGTTGCATGGGCACTAATTCCCTTTAAGAAAGTTTTCACTTTTCCATCTACAACTAATGATATTAAACCATTATTTTTAGATGAATCTAAGTTTTGATCTAATGTAATACTTCCCCAACCAACGTATGATTGGTTTTTGTCATATTCTATATCTGATAAATACCTATATTTTTCTTCACTTTCTTCTTGATCCGATAAAGAATAACTTGCTGGTAGAAAAATACCAAGTAGTATGACTAAAAATACTCCTATAGATATTAAAATTACTTTTGTCTTTCTACCAAGTTTCATAAAATAAACCCCTTTCTAATATTTATGTATCCTACCATTATTCTATATTTATTATACTTTCAATTAAAAAGGATGTAGATAATAAATCATCTAAATTTGCACTATTTTACATTATTTGTCAAAAAAAAGAAGTGACTCCTATATTAATTTGAATCACTCTTAACTTATTTTTCATTTTTATTAAACATTAAATCGAAAATGACAGATGTCTCCATCCTGCATTAGATAATCTTTTCCTTCTAGTCTTGCTCGTCCTGCTTCTTTTACTTTTAGTTCACTTCCATATTGAATTAAGTCTTCATATGATATCACTTCTGCTCTAATAAATCCTTTTTCAAAATCTGTATGAATTAGTCCTGCACATCGTTTGGCATTCATTCCTTTTCGAAATGTCCAAGCACGTACTTCATCTGGTCCTACAGTGAAATAAGTGGCAAGTCCTAATAAGTCATAGGTTGCTTTTATTAGTTTATCTAATCCACTAGTCTCTTCTCCTAAAGCTTCTAGCATTTCTTTTTTATCGAGGGAAGATAGTTCACTTAATTCTTCTTCTACTTTTGCACATAAAGAGACTACTTTGGCATTTTCCCTTGTGGCATAGTCTTTTACTTCTTTTACATAGCTGTTATCTTCTTTCCCTAGTTCCTCTTCAGAGATATTAGCAAGATAGATAATTGGTTTGATGGTTAGAAAACTAAATGGTTTTAATACTAGTTTTTCTTCTTCTGTGAAATCAATTTGTCTTAAGGGAGTATTTTCTTCCAATGCTTTTTTTGCCTTTTCTAGCGTTTCAAGTTCTAATATGTCTTCTTTATTTTTACTAGTTCTTGCCTTTTTTCCTACTTTTTCTAGCCGTGTTGTAATAACATCAAGGTCTGCAATGGAAAGTTCTAGATTAATCGTTTCAATATCACGAATTGGGTTTACCTCTCCATCTACGTGAATAATTTTTCCATTTTCAAAGCAACGAACGACTTCTACAATGGCATCTGTTTCTCTAATATGAGACAAGAATTTATTTCCTAGTCCTTCACCTTTACTTGCTCCTTTTACAAGACCTGCAATATCAGTAAACTCGTATGCTGTTGGGATGTTTTTCTTTGGATTATACATTGCTACTAATTTGTCTTGTCTTTCATCTGGTACTGTTACGACACCAACATTTGGATCAATGGTGGCAAAGGGGTAGTTTTCTGCTAAGATATGTTTATTTGTTATCGCATTAAATAGAGTAGACTTCCCAACATTTGGAAGACCTACGATACCTGCTGTTAAGCTCATAATATTCCTCTTTTCTTATTTCTTTTCTTTCTTAGTATATAGCAATAACTCTTTTTAAACAAGTGTAATAAAAAGAAGAATTCATTATCTTCCGTTATTTTGTACTATTTACTTCTAAGACTTTATTTGCTGGATATATTTCAAAAAGTCCAAACTTTGTGATTTCTAATTCAAATGGATGAAACTCTTTTGCAAGTTGGTCCTGCATTTTTAAAATTTTAGAATGGTCTTTATCACAGTGAATGGTAATGTGAAAGTGAAAAGTATCTGGATTATAATAAGAGTTTTGTACTCTTTCAAAAAGGTAGTCTTGTAATTTATAAAGCTCTTCATTTTTTGTGACAGCGAATCTTACTTCAAGACTATCTTCATTTCCTTCTTTTATGCTTACCTTTTCTACTAAAATTTTAAATGGAGGAAACTTCATTTCTTTTAGTGTTTCTATTACTTCCTTTTCTTTTTCAATTGGCCACGCACATAGTGTAAAATGGTATGGTAGACTATCACATTTTAATCTATCATCTACTTTTTTACCATAGGGAACCTTACATAATGGTTTTTCTAATTTTTCTACTAGCTTATTGATTTTTTCTATGCTTTCATCATTAAATAATGCTATACAAGTAACTCTCTCATTCATCTTCTTTCTCTCCTCTTCTCCATTATTATTTCATTTTTCCGGTTATTTTTTGATAAGTTTTAATATCTCCTACCTCTACTGTTTCTCCGTTGTTTTCATTATATTTTGCTTCATCACCAAACTCAAAATCAGCAACGCCAGTTAGATTAGCAGTTAAGTATTGTGCTAACTCTTCTATAACTTTCTCATCAAGCACTTGTCCGTGAGTTTCTTTTATATATTTTATATGTTCTTCTAGTTGGTCATTTTTATAATAATCTAAATATTCTTGGTAATATTTTTCTGTCTTTCCTTGTTCTATTGTCATCTCTATTACAGGAACTTCTATTTCCCATAACCACCAATCTTCTTTATTTTTATTTTGAATCATATTATCTATGGAAAACTTTTTGTGTATTCTACCAATTCCACTGTAGATGGTACCTTCTTTCCTAGAAAACTCTAATGTATCCCAGATAAATGGTATCGTTTGTGTGAAAGAATGATTTTTGGCATCAAAGTAATAACCTCCCCACTTTTTGGTATATCTATCTAAAATAGATATATTATTATGTCTTATTCCATTTATACTTTCAAAATTGAGATTAGAGGGCAATATAATTCTTTCCTTTTCTAAAATATTTATAATTTCCCAATCACTATTCTTTACAAGAGCACAGTAATCAGAAAAGGGAGTTGCAAAAGTGAATCTTTTACCATCAAATAGTTCATCTTGTCTTATATCTGTATAAAAATATACATCTATTTCTCTTGCTTTTTCTTTCCATAATATGATGTTTTCTTCGACTGATACTAGTTTAGGCTTATCCATCTTTTTCTCCTTTTATTTTAGTATAACATAAATTAGATATAGCGTATATAAAAACAAAGAACTGATATTAGTCCTCTGCTTTATTTTATTATTAAATTGTTGGATTTACACCTGGTCCAATTGGCAGTCCTATTAAGTACCAACCGACTACAATTAATATCCAAGTGGCACTTATGATTAGGAAATATGGCATTACATATCTAATTGCTTTTTTGATTCCTATCGGTTTTGCTTTATCTAAATTATAAATATTTAAGTATCCAATATATAGGGCAAAACTTGCAAGTAATGGTGTAATTCCATTTGTCATTGAGTCTCCTGCCCTAAGAATGAATTGAGCAAACTGTGGTGAGATGTTTGATTGCATTAAAACTGGCACTACTACAGGGGAAAAGATTACCCATTTTGTAAGAGGAGATGTTAAGAATAGATTGGAAATCGCAATTAATAATAAGACTAGTATAATTAGTGGCAATCCACTAAATTCTAAATAATTTAGACTATTTGCAAGCCATGCAGTTATTACAGTTCCGATATTTGTCTTTCTAAATACTGCAATAAATTGTGATACTACAAATATTAAAATAATAATACTTCCTACTTTATTGAAACTTGTTGTTGCTTTTTCGATAATTTCTTTATCATTTTTAATTGATTTGGAACCGAAGGCATAGGCAAGTCCCATAAATAGGAAGAATAGACATATCATATAGGTAAAACCATCTTGAAAATAGGCATTGTCACCAAATAACTGTTTTAAATAGGTTTTTTCTGTCATATCTAGAAGAAGTCCAGAATAAGGGAGTCCTGGAACAATCATATAGATAAATAAGATTATTACTAATATTCCTGTTATGGTTGCAAAACGTAGTCCTCTTTTTTCACTTTTCTCTTTTGTTATTTTTTGTTGTTCTACTTCTTCTACATCGATTAAGTTAAGTTCTTCTGTTTTTCTTATTTCTTCTTTATCTCGATATCTTCCTATTTTAGGAGCGACAAACTTTTCTATAACTATAGTTCCTATAATTGATAAGATTATGGTTGATGCTATAATAATAATTAGATTAGATGTTAAAGCGATGTGAGCATTTGTATCTATTAAATGTGCAGCACTTGTTGTGTATGGAATTAACCATGTTTCTAGAGAGCCCACAAAAACAGAAACGCCATAACCAAAGGATACCCCACAGAAAGCAGTAATAATTCCAAGAAGTGGATTTCTATTATTTAGTAGATAAATCATTGCTGCTAGTGGTATTAGAATAGCATATCCTATTTCGTTTATTAATGTAGAAATGGTTCCAATTAGAATTACTATAAATGTTAATTGAAATTTATTTAGTTTAGATACATATCTTTTTGCAAATGCCTCAATAAATCCAGTGGATTCTGCAATACTAATTCCAATTAGGGAAATTAGTAGCATAACTAATGGAGCAAAGCTTATAAAGTTTTTTGAAGCATTACTAATTATATATTTCATTCCATCAAAGTTTAGTAAATTTTCCACTGCTACTAATGTTGGTTCTAAGTCATTCGTATTTGCATTTACTGTGTTATAGGTTGCCTGCATTTGAAATAGTGATAAAAGTCCACTTAGTAGTACTGTTACTAGTGTTAATACTATAAACATTGTAATTGGATGAAAATAGAACTTTTTGAGTTTTAATTTTCTTTTATCTCTCATCATTATCTATCCTTCCTTTTGGATTACTTTTTTTAGTTTACGATTAAACTCAATTCTTGGAATTAGTACCGCTCTTCCACAATTTATGCATTTAATCTTAATATCTGCTCCTACTCTTGTAATTTCCCATTCATTACTTCCACAGGGATGAGCTTTTTTCATAATTACTCTTGTTCCTAATGTATATTCTTTATTTTCCATCTGTTACCTCTATTTTTTGTTTTGGTACTTTAATATGATTTTTCTCTAGAGCAATTCTTATTTCTCTTAATAAATATCTTTGTACTGCATATTGCTCAGTTGCTGCTGTCACTTGGGTAATTTTATAGATCATAGCATGTTCTGTAATCATCTCTACTCCAAGTATTTCCATTTTTCCTTTTGCTTTTGGGATATTTCCTTCTAGTTTATCTGCTAGGTCGTTTAATACTTTTTCCACACGTTCTGGTTTTTCTTCACGGCTTATGGGAACTTCTACTACTGCTAGAGAATTATGTAGGTTATAGTTGATGACATCTGTAATATTATGGTTATTGATGATGAGAGTGGCACCTTTATAATTTCTGATTCTTGTGCTTCTCAGTCCTACAAAAACTACTTCTCCCATAAAGCCATTAATTTCTACGGTATCACCTATTTCATAACGGTCTTCTGCAATAATGGTGATTCCTGATAAGAAGTCTTTTGCAATATCTTGAAAAGCCAAACTGATGATAGCAGCGGATACTCCAAGTCCAGCCACTAGTGCTTTAATATTGAAACCGAAATTTGCCATAATTCCAAGTATTACAACTGTCATAATAGCATATTTTAAAATATTTATGATAAGGGCAGAGATTGTTTGTGCTCTTTTCTGATGATGCCTCTTCTTTAAAGTTTTTTGGACTGATGCTTTCTTTATAATTTGTTTTAATACTTCATAAACTAAAACTCCAATTACTATATAAATAATAGGAGATATGTATTTTTGTAAATCTTCAAAAAATACAGTTCCAAAGATTTCCATATTTTGCTCCTTTCTATGAGTTTAGATTCATAATTTCTAGTAATCTATTTAAATCGTTATCATTTGTAAAATTGATTACTAACTTCTTATTTTTTATTTTTACTTTTGTTCCTAATTTTTCACTTATTACTTCCTCTATACCTTGATATTCTGCGTTTTCTGATAGTTTTTTTCTTGTAATTTTATTTTTACGGGCAAACTCTTCAGGGGATGTTGTGATATCTTCTAATTCTCTTACGCTTAGTCTTTCTTTTATTACTTTATCTGCAAGATCTACTACTTTTGTTTCTTCTTCTAGTTTACTTAGAATTCTAGCATGTCCCATAGATAATTTATTTTCTATAATTAGTTTTTTTACTTTTTCTGGTAATGTTAATAAGCCTAACATGTTCGTAATATGACTTCTACTTTTTCCAAGTCTAGTAGCTAGTGCATCTTGTGTTAAATTTAAGTTTTCTAATAATTTCTTATAAGCTTCTGCTTCTTCTAAGGCACTTAAGTTTTCGCGTTGTAAGTTTTCTAGGAGTGCAATTTCCATCATCTCGCTATCTGTAAAGTCTCTGATGATCGCTGGTATTTCTTCTAGACCTGCTAAGAGAGATGCTCTCATACGGCGTTCTCCTGCAATCAGTTCGTATCCTTTTACACTTTTTTTTACAATAATTGGTTGAAAAACGCCATGTTGTTTAATAGAATCTGCTAATTCTTTTAGGGACTCTTCATCAAAGTTCTTTCTTGGTTGATATGGATTACTTCTTAATTCATTCAGTGGTATTTTTATAATTTCTTCTTGTGGGGTGGATGTTACTATTTTTTCTTCCATTTTTTCATAATCAATTGGCTCATTATTAAATAGTTCTTCTAGTCCTCTACCAAGGGCTCTTCTTTTAGCCGTTTCCATTTCGTTCAATCACTTCCTTCGCTAAATTTATATAGGCTGCGGATCCTCTACTTTTTGGATCATATGCTATAATTGGTTCTCCATGAGATGGAGCTTCTGTTAATCTGATTAATCTTGGAATAATGGTATTATAAACTCTTTCTTTAAAAAATTTTCTGATATCATCTACTACTTCAAATCCTAAATTTGTTCTGGAATCTAACATAGTTAGGAGAACTCCTTCTATATCTAGATCTGGATTTAGAGTTTTTTGTGCTAGCATAATGGTATTTAGTAATTGCATGATTCCTTCTAAAGCAAAGAATTCACACTGTACTGGGATAATTACTGAATTGGATGCTGTTAGAGCATTTGTAGTAATTAGTCCTAATGATGGTGGGCAATCAATGATAATAAAATCAAAACTTTCTCTTACTTCATCAATGTGTTTTTTTAATTGTGCACCTTTTGCAAAACCTGGCTCATTTTGGCTTTTTTCTAGGAGTTCAATATCTAGTCCTGCTAAATTAATGGTTGCAGGCATGACAAATAGATTCTTATATTTTGTTTTTATCATAGCTTCTTCTAAGTGACATTTTCCTATTAACACATCATAGATTGATTTCTCAATATCACCTTTGTTGATTCCTACTCCTGTTGTAGTATTACCCTGTGGATCTAAGTCGATTAGTAAGACTTTTTTTCCAAGTACTGCAAGGGAAGCAGAAAGGTTAATGCTTGTTGTTGTTTTTCCTACTCCACCTTTTTGATTTACTAATGAAATAACCTTTCCCATTTTATCACCTTTTTCTACTTATAATTACTAGTCTATTGTATCAAAATATGACAACTTTTAAAATGCTTTTAGCAAAAAAAGTAGATTTCTCTACCTTTATCTTAATTATTCTTGTTAATTTTTATGACAATCTGATAAGAGTTTTCAAAATTTATTTCATCGCTGTCAATACTTATACCACTCTTTTCCAGTTCTTTAATATTTTTACGAATCTGTTCGATTGCTTCCTTTACTGTAAGCTTTCTATTTGTAGAATTTGTATTTTCTTGTTCATTGGATGAAGAAAATCCTAAAGATGAGGGTGCATTACCAAAGAAGCTGCTTATATCTGGTGTTTTCTCGGTCGAAATGGTTGGAGAGGAAAAAGGTTTTTCTTCCTTATCATCTGAATCAAAAAATTTAGAGTTTGATTTAGAAAATGGGTCTTGTGGTGGTGTTGTTGATACTGGGTTTATTTTTAGTAAGCTATCTAGGTCTGCAATTTTCTTTTGAGGCTCATTGATATCTTTTGTATTTTCTTTTAATGCTGAAATATCAACAGGAAGACCTGCAGAGGTTGTTCCGAAGTTAAAGTTTTCTCCACTTTCTTCTTCCTCATCATCTTCGTCTGGATCTATTTCTCCATAATTAATAAATTTTGGCATTTCTTGTGTTTCTTTTTCATCTAAAGGTTTGCTTTCTGCAAATACATCATTATTCATGTAATTTGCATTTCCATCAATATTATCCATTAATTTTGGCTTTTCTTGTTCTTGTGACATATTTATCCCCATTTGAATCTCATTATTTGGAATGGCTAGTCCTATATTTTCTTCTTTTTCTGCAAAATTCATATTCATTGTTGGTGGGACTACCTGATTTTCTACTTCATTCATCTTTTTTACTTCTTGTTCTAGTTCTCTTACAGTCATGCGAGACTCTATTACTTTTTTGACCATTTCTTTTTGTTCTTCTGGGTTTTCAAAATTTAGTAATGTCCTAGCATGACGTTCTGAAATTTGTTCTTTTAAAAGAGCTTGTTGGACTTCATCTGTCAAGGAAAGAAGTCGCAGTTTGTTGGCAACTGCTGACTGGCTTTTTCCCATTGTTTTTGCAAGTTCTTCTTGTGTCATTTGGTCAAGTTCTAATATTTTTTGATATGTTCTGGCTTCTTCTACAGGGTTTAAATTCTTTCGTTGTAGATTTTCAAGAAGAGCCACTTTTGAGCTTTCTTTATCATCTAAATTACGTACAATTGCTGGAATTTTGGTAAGTCCTGCTAAAGCGGATGCTTTATAACGACGCTCTCCTGCAATAATTTCGTATTTATTTCCAATATTTCTTACAATAATTGGTTGAATAACACCATGTTCTTTGATAGAAATAGCAAGCTCTTTTAAGGCTCTTTCATCAAAAACTTCTCTTGGTTGAAATCTATTTGGTATGATATCATCTAAATGTAGATATACTACTTCATTTTCTGAATGCATAAACATCCCTCACTTTTATTCTTTTTTTAGTTTCCCTATAGTATATTATAAAGCAAAAAAAGAAATCTTTCAATGTATTTTTGATTTCTTCTGTCAACTTGTGTATTTCTATTGTTGTTTGAATTCTAGATAACCATAAACAGGCATCTTTTCCTTCTTTGTCTAAATATTTTACGACTTGGTTTCCATATTCTTCTAATATCCATATTGGTATAGGATTAACATTTGTATTTCTTTTTTCAATTCGATAAAAGCATTTGTTGTTATATCTTCTATCCCTATGATATATCTTTCTTTTTTAGAAGAAATTAACTTCTTCGTAGAAAATTTTCCATTTTCATAGACTATATAATCTTTTTCTTCATAAGTTTTATTTAAGTGTTCTAGCTAGGTTTCAAAAGAAATTTTATTTTTATATTGTTCATTTTTATCTGTCGCTCCAAAGAATAAGGTATAAATAGTTGGTTTTCCATCTATTATTATATATTACTTATTGGTTGGATTAGTCCTATATTCTATCATTTCCTTTTTTCCTTTCTATTACTACTAGACTTCTTATACTATTTTCTTTTGGTAATATAAATTTTTCTATTCTAGTTATATTATAATTTTTAGAAATTTTATTTTCTACTTCTTTCGTTAACTCATTTTCAATATTTGCTTTCATTGCAATAAACATGCCTTCTTTTTTCACAAGATGCATTGTATAGTTTACTAATTTTTCTATATTGGCAACAGCACGGGCAGTGACTACATCAAAGGTCTCTTTATAGTCCTCCCCTCTTGTGTGGATTGCTACTATATTTTCTAGTTCCAACTCCTTGATGATTTCATTTAGGTAGATTACTCTTTTATTTAGGGAATCTATGAGAGTTATTTTTAAGTGGGGAAAGATAATTTTTAAGACAAGCCCAGGAAACCCTGCTCCACTTCCTACATCACATAGTGTTTGTTCTTTTCTAAAATCCACTACTTTTGTAAGTGTTAGGCTATCATAGAAGTGTTTTAGGTATACTTCTTCTTTATCTATTATTCTTGTTAAATTTATCCTTTTGTTCCATTCTACTAGTAAGAGATAAAATTTTTCTAGTTTTTTTAATTGTTCTTCGTTTAAATTTATTCCAAGCTTCTTTGCTTCTTCTATAAACTCTTCTTTATTCATTGGTTTCTCTCTTTCTTAAATAAACCATTAGAATCGAAATATCAGCAGGGTTTACTCCACTAATACGAGATGCTTGTCCTAGGGAAGTTGGTCTAATTTTCATTAGTTTTTCTTTTGCTTCGCTAGCAAGGTTTGGTATTTTTTCATAATCAAGATTATCGGCCAGTTTTTTATTTTCAAGGGAGTTCATCTTTTCTGCTTCTTTTTCTGCTTTTTCAATATAGCCTTCATAGCGACAGGCAATTTCTATTTGATAGCATACATCTTCGTCATAAGGAATCTCTATAAAATGCTTGATGTGTTCTATTTTTATTTCAGGACGTTTTAACAAGCTATAGAGTGTCATTCCGTCTTTTAATTCAGCTGTTGGAATCTTTTTTAGATACTCATTTACCTCTTTTTTAGGAGTTATTTTTTCTGTTTGGAGGATTTCTTTTAGAGTTTTGATATTTTCTTTTTTCTTAAGAAAATCTTGATATGTTTCTTCGCTTATTAGTCCCACTTGGTAACCATATTCTCTTAGGCGTAAGTCGGCATTATCATGTCTTAATAAAAGACGATACTCTGCACGAGAAGTTAGTAGTCTATAGGGGTCTTTTACACCTTTGGTTACTAGGTCATCAATTAAAACACCAATATATGACTCATTTCTTTTTAAAATAAGAGGTTCTTTTTCTTCTAATTTTAGGGATGCATTAATTCCAGCGATTAAGCCTTGCCCTGCTGCTTCTTCATAACCACTGGTTCCATTAATTTGGCCTGCAGTAAATAGATTTTCAATTAATTTTGTCTCCAAACTTTGCTTTAATTGTCTTGCATCAATGGCGTCATATTCGATGGCATAAGCATATTTTAAAATCTTTGCGTTTTCAAGACCTGGTAGGCTATGAACCATTTTCTCTTGTACATCTATTGGCATACTTGTTGAAAATCCTTGAATATAAATATCATTATAATATTTGCTCTCTGGTTCTAGAAATAATTGATGGCGCTCTTTATCTTTAAATCTTACAACTTTATCTTCGATGGAGGGACAATATCTTGGTCCTACTCCTTCAACATATCCTCCATACATGCTTGATTTTTCTAAGTTTTCGTTGATTATTTTATGAGTTTCTTCCTTTGTATAGATTAAATGACATGGTTCTTGGACATCAACATCATAATAGACTTTGTTCTCATATGAAAATGTGTGAGGGATTTCATCTCCTTCTTCTTTAGAAGTTTTTGAAAAATCGATAGAGGACTTTTCTATTCGGGGGGGCGTTCCTGTTTTGAGTCTTAGAATCGTAAATCCTAAATTTCTTAGGGTATCACTTAAGAATTTACTAGGGCGCTCTCCATGCGGTCCTTCACTTACCTTAGTATCTCCTCTTAAAATACTACTTTTTAGATATGTTCCAGTGGTAAGTATTACAGCATCACAGAAAATCTTTGTCCCATCTTCTAAAACTACCCCTACTATTTTGTTGTTTTCTACGATTAAATCTTCTACTAGGGATTCTTTGATATCTAGATTTTTTTGTCCTTTCAAGGTTTTTAGCATCTCTTTTGGGTAGATTATTTTATCCTCTTGGGCACGAAGAGCTTGTACGGCTGGTCCTTTTTTCGTGTTTAGCATTTTCATCTGTAAAGCACCCTTATCGGCATTTCTTCCCATTTCACCACCTAGGGCGTCTATTTCACGTACTACTACTCCTTTGGCTGGCCCTCCAATGGATGGATTGCATGGCATATCGGCAATGTTTTTAATATTTCCTGTTACAAGAAGTGTTTTATGTTTTTTTCTAGCTGCTGCAAGGGATGCTTCACATCCAGCATGTCCTCCCCCTACTACAATTACTTCATACTTCATATTATTCCTTCTTTCTTTTACTTTCCAACACAGAAGTTTGCAAATAAGTGGTCCATAATTTCTTCACTATACTCTTGTCCTATTATTTCACCTAATAAATCAAATGCATGTTTTAAATCTATGGTTATCATATCTACAGGTAGGTCATTATTAATTCCTGTAAGAGCATCTTCTACTGCTTTTTTTGTTTCTTTAACTAGGGCAATCTGTCTAGCACTACTTAAGTACGTTGCATCTTTTTCTTCTAGTTTTTCTAGGTTAAATAGTTCTTTTATTTTTTGTTTTAGACTAGATATTCCTTCTTTTTCTTTGGTATTTGTACTTACTACGTAATAGTCTTTAAAGTCTTCTATTTTTAAACTAGTATCCAAGTCATTTTTATTTAAAACGACAATGGTCTTGTTTTTATCTACTTTTTCTAATAATTCTTTATCTTGTATAGTTAATTCTTCTCCACTATTTAGTACTAATAAGATAAGATTAGCATCATCCATTAGCGAGATGCTCTTCTCTACCCCTATTTTTTCTATTTTATCATCTGTCTTTCTAATTCCTGCTGTATCAATCATGTTGAGATGAACTCCTTCGATACTGATACTTCCTTCTACAATATCACGAGTAGTTCCTTCGATATCTGTGACAATCGCTTTTTCTTGTTCTAACAAGCTATTTAGTAGGCTACTTTTTCCAACGTTTGGACGACCAATAATTACGGTTTTGATTCCTTCTTTGATGATTCTACCATTTTTTGCTTCTTTTTCTAGTTGTTCTAACTCTTTTATTAATTCTTGTGAAACTTTTTTTATTTTATCAATTGTTACTACTTCGATATCATAATACTCTGGATAGTCAATATTTACTTCTATGCTTGCTAGTAAATCTTTTATTTTTTCTCTTAGGTTTTCTATATAATTTGAGACTCTACCATTTAATTGTCCTAGAGCCTGTCGTCTTGCTTTATCACTTTTACTTTCAATTAAATCCATGACTGCTTCTGCTTGAGTTAAATCGATTCTTCCATTTAAGAAGGCACGTTTTGTAAATTCCCCTGCTTCAGCAAGGCGAGCACCATGTGTTAAAAGTGTTTCTAGGATGCGATTTGTAGAAATAATTCCTCCATGGCAGTTTATTTCGACGATGTCTTCTGTTGTAAAGGTTTTTGGAGATTTCATTACTGTTACTAATACTTCATCGATTAATTCTTCATTATCTTTGATAAAACCATAGTGAATGGTATGTGATTCTACTTTGGTTAAGTCTTTTCCTGTGAAAACATTATTTACAATTGAAATAGCTTCTTCTCCACTTACTCTGACAATTGAGATAGCTCCAACTCCAAGTGATGTTGAAATGGCAGCGATAGTATCTTTCATAAATATCCACTTCCCTTACAAATACTAGGGTTATTTTATCATAAATGAGAAAAAAAAAGAAGAAAAATCTTCTCATTTTGTTAATGGTTTCTTTTGGATTGTTCCATCGTCTTGGGTTTTTGTAAATAGTGTATCATCTATTTTTACACCTAGTATTTTTTGAGATTCTTCTCCGAAAAATGCATTTTGTTCTCTCATACTTAGAGAACTAATATCGGTTGGTTTAAAATTTGTGTAATGAAATATGTCTTTTTCTTTCGAATCAGTAATTACTAAGCATTTAGATTGTTCTTCTATTTCAGTCATTCCTTCGAGTTTTAATTGTTCTTGAAATGAATACATTGCTGATGCAAATATACAATCCCTTAGTAAAGTTGATTCAGCACATTCAAAATTCTCTCTAGGATTTGGATAAATTTCTAAATTATATGGATTTTCTACCACTGCTTCATCTGGATAGTGTTTCATTTCTTTTAGTAACTTTCTTGTTGTCTTACTATATTCTAATATCTCTTTGAAGCTAAGACTCATATATGGGATTTTATATCCTTCATATTCTTGTCCAAGGTATTTTGAGGTAAAAGCATAGTTAATAAATTCAGATAAAGAAAATGTTACATATCTATAGTTTCTTTGTGGTGCAAAAATTGTGCCATCTTCCCCTACTTCTAGGCTATCTAAAAATTTTTGGTAAGTTTCACAATGATTTTTAGTTTCTACTTCTTTTTAGTAGTTTTGGATTTCTATTGTTTGTTCCATTGCTTCTATATTATATTTTACTAATTCATACGCTTTTTGATTCTTCTTTTTCTCTTCTAATAATTGTTCTTCTGTCATAAATGTCCCTTCTTTCTCTTTTGTTATCATTATTACAAACTATTTTAACATTTTGTGAAGACTCTTTTCACTTTTTATATATTGTTTTAGGTATGCTCTATAAAAATCATTTTCCTCTTTATAAATGAAATTTCCTAATAAGATTGCTCCTTCTAAATTGGGAGTGGCCTCTATTATTTCTTTATATTTAGGAGAGATCTGTCCTGATACAAGTGAAGTATAATAGTCTTCCTCTCTTGTTGGAGAATATATCCTATCTTCTAATTCTTGCTGGTTCTTATATTTTTTATCTATTAAATCCCAATCCTTTGTATCATCTTGACATGAAGATATCAAATGACTAAAAAACTGAATGGTATTTTGGATATAAAATGGGTCTATTGTACCATTTGCTGGGCGCAACTCTATTCTTTCTGGAAGTCCTGTTAATGAATGTTCTGTATCTACTATATTAATCGCATAAAGTTTTCTATGTAGGATAAATTTTCCAATCTCTTTTATCTTTTCTGGAAAGGAACAATTTTCTTCTTTCATGGTTTCATTACTTTTGAAATACTCTATGATTCGATAACTAATGGGAAGTGCTCTTTGATAAAGCATCGTTCGGGCTTGTTCTTCTTCTCCATAAGAAAAGCGATATATTTCTTTTTCAAATATGTTCCAAAGTTTGAGAAAATGATCTAAAGACTCTACATTATTATTAAAAATTTCTAAGCCAAAGGATACTTGAAGTGAATCATTGCTAGAAGGCTTTGCTCTACAGCTTTCTAGGATATCTGTAATAGCAAATAAAGTATTCCAATCTTTTTCTTTATTATAAAAAAGCGGTGAGACAACTTCGTTATTAAATCCATCGTTTTTGGTAGTCCATTTTTTATTGTATCTATCTTTATAATAGGAAAAAGAATTTACTCTTTTGAAAATATTATCATAATTTCCTTTTGTAAACTCTATTTCTAATCCTATTGGAACATTTTTGTTTAATTCAATATCTTTTTTTAGATGAAAAGGTTCTTTTAGTATTTCTACTAGCTTTTTTTCATTCCACTCTATCATAGTAGCTTTTCCCCCTGTTTCGTTTGATTTATATTCTTATAATTTCTTGACATATAAGTTTTTAGAATTTTGTAATTCTGTTAGTGTACTTGTTGGTGTTTCTCCATTTTCTAGAAATAGAATAGGAAAATCTTTTTGATAGTATGATAAATTATCATTATTTTCATCACAAAATTTCGTATATATAATGTAATATGGCATCTAACTCTCTTTTTCTATTTATTTCTTCTTTTGTGATATGATAGTGATGACTCATCTTTTGGTTCTAATAAATTTTCTCTAATAGATTCTATTGTATCCTCTAATGATGAAGAAGTTAGAGGATTTTTTGTACAGTTATTTCTTTCAGGTTTGATATTTAATTCCAACAGGTCTGTTATTGTTAATTCACTACCCTCTTCTTCATATATTTTATCTATTATAGATGAAGTAAAAAATTGTTGCATAAAATTTGGGATTTGTTGTTCTACTTTGACTATATTTTCTGTTTCTTCTGGAAATTTGCTTTGATAGTGAGCGTAATTATCATTTATTCTGTCACAAATCTTTGTATATATAATATGGTATGATAGAGTGTCTATATTTTGTTTTAAATAATGGAGTGCTAACCTTTTCTTAGGTTCTAGCGGAACAAATTCACTAGTATCAATCCCATTTAAACCATATGTAGCAATGGTTGTTGCTTGTATTTTATGTATGACTGGTTTTAATTTTTCTAATATTCTTTTTTGTCTTATCCTTATTGTCTCTTCTTTTACTCCTAATTCATCCCCTACTTGTTTTAATGTTTTTGGATTTTTACTTATTTCTCTATAATAAAAAGTATAATATTCTTCTTCTGTTAGAAAGTCTTTCAAGCTTCTTAATAGAACAAGGGTATCTTGAAACCTATCATAGTCAGAATAACCATTTTGACTACTTGCTATCATATCATGAAGAGTTATTTCTTCTTTAGCATAACTATTATTAGATATCGTTTTTTCTAGAGATAAAGTTTGGAAAATAGCTCCCTCTTCTACCAATTTCATTCTTCTATTACTCATGTTAACGGCATTCTTGATTTCTGTTTTTGTAGGTTTCTTTCCATCATTTTGTAAACATTTTCCTATGTATTGGGCACATTTTCTTTGATAGATTCTAGTACGGTATGAGAGCTTAATGAGTTCATCCTTTTCATCTATACTTCTTTGGAGTGTTTTTTGCATTGCTTTAGTCGCATAAGTTGAAAATTTTGATTCTTTATTGTTTATGTCATAGTTTTCTATTGCTTTCATTAATATTAAACAATTTTCCTGAATTAAATCTAAGAAACTCATACTTTTACATCTACTTATATAGCGATTTGCTACCATGACTGCTAATCCTAGGTTGTGAGAAACTAGTTTTTGATATGCTTCTTTTGACCCATCAATTTTGTATTCTTTTAATAGAGATTCTTGCTCTTCTTCTGATAAAACTGGATATTTTTCTATATCTTGCATAAAAATATCTTGAATTTGTTTTTCATCCATAAATACTCCCCTTCTTTAATTGCTAGCTATTTTAACATATTTAAACAAAAAAATAAAGCCCTAATTTTTTGGCTTTATTACTACTTTTCGATTTGGCTCGTCCCCTATGCTTTCTGTATAGACTGTTTTATTTTCTGCTAAGGCATTGTGAACTATTCTTCGCTCATAAGAATTCATTGAATCAAGTTGGGCTTCTACTTTTGTTGTTGCTACTTCCTTTGCTACTTTTCTTGCTAAAAACTCTAGATTCTTTTGGTGTTTTTCTTTATAATCGCTTACATCCACAATAAATTTGAATGGTACTTTTATTTCCTTTTTTAAAGCTTGATTTACTATGGTAGAAAAAGCACTTAGATTTTTTCCATTTTTACCTATTAATAAAGCGTCATTATCAGAGTATATAATATAGGTAGGAACTCCTTCTTTTGTTTTTACTTCAATACTTGCAGTAAAGCCTAAATCTTTTAGCAGTATTATCATATATTCTTTTAAAAATTTAACTACTTCTCTTTTTTCCATCACTTCGATTTCAAGCTTTTTACTTTTAAATAAGCCCCCTTTTATTTCTTCTTTTGGAATAATAATTAGATTTCCTTCCACTTCTTGTAGGTCTATTTTTGCAGTATTTATTGCTTCTTCTTTTGTTTTTCCGTAATATTTATGCTTTTCCATTTTTTTCTTTACTCCTTTTTACTAGCATATTTTGGAATATAGTAAAGACATTGGTTGTTACCCAATAGATTCCTAAAGCTGAAGGCATAAATAGGGCCATTACTATAATCATAACACTCATCATTGTTGGCATCATATTCATATTCATATTTCCACTTGTTCCTGCCATATTCATTTTAAAGGAGAAGTATGTGGATAGAGCAATAATTATCATTAATATTAAATATATATACCATGTGGATGTGAAAATTCCAATCATTGGGGTTGTTCCTAACTGAAGCCCTAAAAACTTATCTTCAAATAGAGCAGGGGTTCGTTGAACTGCTTCGAAGAAAGCAATGAATAGTGGTAGCTGTAACATAGAAAATAAACATCCAGATAGGGGAGAGATATTATATTTTTGATAGATTGCCATTAATTCCTGATTTTGTTTTAACATAGAATCTTGATCTTGACGACCTTCATATTTTTTTTGGATACGATTAATTTCGGGTTGAGCTTTTTTTAATATCTCTGATTGCATTGCTGTTTTTTTGGTAACAGGGTAGGCAATAAAGCGAATTATTAAGCTTATGATGATGATGGATAGGGCATAACTACTTAAGGTCTTTCCTAGTAATAGTAAGATGAAAGCTAGAGGTTTAATAAAAATACTAGTCCATAATCCTTCATATTTACCACTGGTGGCTTTAAAATTTGTACATTCTGGAAGTTTTTCTAATTTTACTTTATTTTTTTCATATGCTTTTATCGTATCTTTATCTGTCGGTCTACATATGATATTTTCTGTTAAATTTTGACCTGTTACTTCATTTTTTACAGGATTTCCTTTTTTATCTACTAAAGTTTTTGTACAACCTGTTGTTAACATTAATAATAGTAAGAGAATTATTATTTTCTTTTTATTTTTTTTATTTTTCATCTTTGGCTCCTTTTTGTCTTGTCATCAGATTAAAGAAACTTTTCTTTATTTCTTCATGTGATAACTCTAAACAGTTCTTTCTTAATATTATAATATAATTTCTACTATTTTGATAGACTTTTTTGTATTCATCAATAATGGAACGAATTTTTCTCTTATACTTATTACGTATGACTGCTTTACCTATTTTTTTTCCGACTGAAATTCCAAATTTATCATAGCCTAAATTATTTGGTAAATAATAAATAACAAAGTCTTTATTTTTAAAACAAGAGCCTGTTTTTATGATTTTATTAAATTCTTCTGGTCTTTTTACAACTATTGCTTTTTTCATGTAATCACCCTTTGCACTAATAATAAAAGTAAAAGCCACTGAACTCAGTGGCATTATTTACAAAGTCTTTTACGACCTTTACGACGACGACGATTTAAAATATCCGTTTTCTTACGTGCGAAAAAACCGTGTTTCTTTGCTTTTTTACGATTATTTGGTTGATATGTTCTTTTCACTTTCTCCACCTCCAGACATAAATCTCCATTAGTATAATAGAAAACTTGTACTTTTGTCAATAAAACCTACGAAAATAGTATAAGGAATTTTTTATATGACAATTTTTTAGTCATTATATTTCTTTCTTTATTTTTATAAAAATTGTCTTCTTTTAGGGTTGTTTCCCCAATTTCAACAGAATTGTGGATTTCTTTTTTCACTATGTGAATTAAATTTTGTGGAAAATGTGGAAAACAAACTTTTTTTCTTTATTTTCAATTAGTTTTTATGTGGAAAAAATTGTGGATTAGTTGTGAATTATTTTTTTTGCTGAAAAATTATTTCTTTTTTCAACAAATTGAGATACACTATTTTTAAGTTTTGATTCTTGTAGGGGAGATGGTAGAGTTGAATGTAGAAATTTTATGGTCTAAATTCTTATCAACAATAAAAAATGAACTGTCTTCGCTTTCTTATAATATATGGTTTCAAGAAACGGAACTTTACAAATTAGAAAATGATAAAGCAATTATTATTGTACCAATGCCTATTCATAAGAAGCATTTGCCTGATAACTATTCTGAAGTTATTATTAGTACTTTAAACAAAATTACTGGAACTAATTTTGAACTAGAATTTTTATTAAAAGAAGAAATTCAGGAAAGGGAAGATCGAGTTCATGAAGAAGTTTTAACCCAAGTGGTAAGTGAGGGAGTTCCTAGTAATGCCTTTGTTTCTTCTAATTTAAAAAAACAATATTCTTTTGAAAATTTTATTGTAGGAAATAGTAATAAGTTTGCACAAGCGGCAGCACTTTCTGTTGCAGAAAATCCTGGCAAAATGTATAATCCTTTGTTTCTTTATGGAAATAGTGGATTAGGAAAAACACATTTAATGCATGCTATTGGGAATTATATCGTGGAAAATAGTAATCGCCGAGTTCTTTATGTTACAAGTGATCAATTTATTGAAGATTTTATCGGTATCAATAAAAAAACGAATAAAGGCAATAATTTGGATTGTGTTGATTTTTTTAAAAATAAGTATCGCAATATTGATGTTTTAATCATTGATGATATTCAATTTTTAGGACCTGCTACCCAGTCTCAACAAGAGTTTTTCCACACTTTTAATTCTTTATATAGTGATTCTAAGCAAATTATTATTTCATCTGATCGATCACCTGATGATTTAAAACTTTTAGAAGACCGACTTAGAACTAGGTTTTGTTGGGGATTAACTGTAAATATTTTTCCACCCGATTTTAATCTTAGAGTTGAAATTCTTAAGAAAAAGATTGCTGCTGGAGCTTTTGAAAAAGAAATTCCACAGGATGTTGTGGAATACATTGCTTCTAATATTGGAAATGATGTAAGACAATTAGAAGGATCTGTTACTAGACTTATTGCTTATTCCACAATTATGGGAGGAGCAGAGATTAATTTAGATCTTGCTATTGATGCTTTAAAAGACTTTATTAGTAAGGGGATGTGTGAAAAAAATGATATTCACAGAATTCAGCGAATTGTATCAGAATATTTCCAGATTTCTGTGGAGGATATTCGAAGTAAGAAAAGAAGCGCCAACATTGCTTTTCCGAGGCAAATTGCTATGTATTTGTGTAGACAAATGACTAGTGAATCTTTTCCCAAAATAGGCACAGAATTTGGTGGAAAAGATCATTCTACTGTTATGCATTCTGTTGAAAAAATTGAAAATGAAATAAAAATTAATAAAGATTTATATAACATTATAGAAAAGTTAAAAAAGGATATAGAATAGAGAATGTGGAAAAGATTTAAATACTATTTTACTTTTCCACAAGAAATATTGTAAAATAATATTGATATTTCAAAGGAGAAGTGAGTTTTCTACTTTTTCCACAGTAATAATAACAATAATTATATAAGAAAGAAGGAATAAATATGAAATTAACAATTAAAAAAGATTTATTACTAGATGCTTTAAATAAAGTATCTAAAGCGATTAGTACAAAAAACTTAATCCCTGTTCTTGCAGGAATTCGATTTGATGTTACAAAGAAAAAATTAACTTTGACAGCCTCTGATAATGATATTACGATTGAAACAACAATTTATGCTGATGATACGGAAGACTTTACTATTGAAAAAGAAGGTTCTATTATTATTCAAGGAAAATATATTTTGGATATTGTTAGAAAACTTCCTGATAAGTATATTAATATAGAATTAATTGATGAATTAAAAATACTAATTTATACAGAAAATAGTGAGTTTAATTTAAATGGTATTAATGAAAGTGAATATCCATCTATTGATTTAGAAGAGAGTAAGAAAAAAGTAGAGATTTCTAATCAAACACTAAAAGATATTGTAATGCAAACTGCGTTTGCATCTTCTAATGAAGAAACTAAACCTGTTCTTACGGGAATTAATTTTAATATTGCTGGTAATATTTTAGAATGCAATTCTACTGATTCTTATCGTTTAGCTAGAAAGGTGATTCATTTAGAAAAAGGGAGTGAAGAAAATTATAATATTGTGATTCCTAGTCATAATTTGGAGGAGTTTTGTAAAATTTTAGGTGATGACGAGGAGAATATTGAAATTCATATCTTTAATAATAAAGTTTTGTTTAAGTATAAAAATGTAAAATTTCAATCTCGATTAATTAATGGTACTTATCCTAATACTTCTAATTTGATGCCAACGGACTCTTTTTTAGTAGTTACAGCATCTCTTGATGAGCTTTATAGTGTGATTGATCGAGCCAGTATTTTAACTAGTGATAAAGAAAAGAATGTTGTGACTTTAGAGACTTTGGATAATACTTTAATTTTACGTTCTTCTTCTGCAGAAATTGGTAGAGTAGAAGAAAAGATGAAAATTTTAAAGAATTGTCAGGAGAATATTAAAATTTCATTTAGTGCCAAATATATGATGGAGGCTTTAAAATCATTTAAAACAGATAGCATTAATTTGCATTTTGTTGGTGAGATAAAGCCAATTTTGATTAAATCTCATGATGATGAATCATTAACACAACTAGTTTTACCAATTCGTACTTATTAAACTATTATGGAAAAGAAATTGTTGATTTTATGTGATAATATCGACAATTTTTCTTTTTTCTAATTTTTCAGAAATTTCAACTTTTTTCGACTCTTAGAAGTGATATGCTTATCTTGAAAACGCGAAATTTGTCGTTTTCAAAAATAGGGGGGAAATATTATGAATTATGAAATTAATGAAGGGACTTTGGCTATTATGCCAATGGATTCTAATACTAGTAGAGTTTTAGAAGATGAAGTAGAATATGTGATTCCTGAAAATCCATATCAGATTATGGAAGAGAGTTGTAAGTACTTTGGAAGTAGTTATAAGGGGAGGAAAGAGGGGGCTAAAAGTATTTTAGGGGATGGTTATAAAATACCTATTTTAGTAGAAGATGGTCGAAATATTATTTTTTTTCCAACAGTTTCTCCTGATGATAAAGCCTGTGTTTGGTTAGCATCTAGAAAGATTCAAAGTATTGAGGCTATCGATGAACTTTCTTCTAAAATTATTTTTGACAATCATCAAGAAATAGAAGTTCCAGTTTCTTATCGTTCTTTACAGAATCAACTACTTCGTGCAACTCGCTTAGAATCAGTCGTTCGAAACCGAAAAAAATAGTAATAATATGCAAATTTATGTGCATATATGCCCATATTATGATATAATAGTCTCGTAGGTATAGGAATACTAAAACAGGGATAAGGTGATAATATGGGTCTTTTTTTATCTAAATTATGATTTTAAGTAAAATAAATCTTTATAATTTCCGAAATTATCATAAAATCAATGTGCAATTTGGACCAAAGATGAATATTTTGATTGGTCATAATGCTCAAGGGAAAACTAATATTTTAGAAGCTATTTCTATTCTTGCTCTTACCAAATCACATCGGGGTGGAAGCGAAGCTAATCTTATTAGAAGGGGAGAAAAAAAAGCTATTCTAAAAGGTAGAGTAAAGATGGGACGTATTCTTAATGATTTAGAAATTCAAATGATAGAGGGAAGTAAAAAGATTCAAGTTAATAGTGATAAAGTTTTACGACTTGCTGATTATATTTCTTATCTTAATATTATTATTTTTACTCCAGATGATTTGGAACTTATTAAAGGTTCTCCAAGCGTAAGACGTAATTTTTTAAATATAGAACTTAGCCAATTATCAAAAACTTATCTAAATACCTATAATGAATATAATAAAATCTTAAAGACTCGTAATGAATATTTGAAGTTGTTGTTTACTAGTAATATTGCTGATAAAAGTTATTTAGATATTTTAACAGATACTTTAATAGAAAAAGCAATTGTCATTTATCAAGAACGGCAGAAGTTTGTTGAAGCGATTAATAAAAATTTAGGAGATGTTTTTTTTGATATCACGGGGGATAAAAATCTAAAAATGGTATATGAGACAAGTATTTCTTTTTCATCTTTTGATAGAGATACTATAAAAAATACTATGCATGCTATTTATCAGAAAAATTATTTAAAAGAATTAAATTATAAAATGACTTTGTATGGACCTCATCGAGATGATTTCTCTTTTTATTTATCTGATACTGATTTAAAAAGTTTTGGTTCACAGGGGCAACAAAGAATTGCAGTTTTATCTATAAAACTTGCAGAAATCTCTATTTTTGAGCAAGTTTGTCATACAAAACCAATTTTGCTTTTAGATGATATTTTTAGTGAACTTGATCTTACGAAGAGAAAAAAATTGTTGCAGTACATTAATAATGATATACAAAGTATTATTACAACAACAGATTTAAAAAATATTCAAAAAAAGTTTTTGAGTGATGCCAATATCTATGTAGTAGAAGATGGAAATATAAGTAGAAAGTAGGTTAAGAAAATGGAAGAGAAAAAATATGATTCGTCTGCAATACAAGTCTTAGAAGGCTTAGAAGCAGTTCGTAAACGACCTGGAATGTATATTGGAACGACAAGCTCTCGTGGACTTCACCATTTAGTATGGGAAATTGTGGATAATGCAATTGATGAGGCTCTTGCTGGGTATTGTTCTCATATTGAAGTAATCGTTGGTAGTGAGAATACCATTACAGTAAAGGATGATGGACGTGGAATTCCTGTTGATATTCATCCAAAAACAGGAAAAAGTACAGTGGAAACTGTTTATACTGTACTTCATGCTGGTGGTAAATTTGGTGGAGGAGGATACAAAGTATCAGGTGGACTTCACGGAGTTGGTGCTAGTGTTGTTAATGCTTTAAGTAGTTGGCTTGAAGTGCGTGTTTATAAAGAGGGAAATGTCTATTTTCAAAAGTATAGTAATGGTGGACATCCTGAAGCACAACTTACAGTGATTGAAGAGTGTTCTAAAGAGAGAACAGGAACGACTGTTACTTTTAAGCCAGACCCTGAAATATTTACAGAAACAACGGTATATGATTATGAAATATTAAAGACGAGACTTCGTGAACTTGCATTTTTAAATAAAGGACTTCGTATTTCTTTGTATGATGAGAGAGAAGTGGATAAAAAGGATTCTTTTCATTATGAAGGTGGACTAAAGGAGTATGTTACAATGTTAAATACTTCTAAAAATCCAATACATGATACGATTATTGATGTAGAAGGTGTGGATAAAGATATTTCTTTAGAGGTTGCTCTTCAGTATAATGAAACATATAATTCTAGTATTTATTCTTTTGTTAATAATATTACAACGCCAGAAGGTGGAACACATGAGGATGGTGTAAGACGGGCTTTAACTAGAATTTTAAATAAGTATGCAGTTAGTAATAATTTACTTAAGAATAATGATGATTCTCTAACTGGAGATGATGTTCGTGAGGGACTTACGATGATTATTTCTATTAAGCATCCAAATCCACAGTTTGAGGGTCAAACAAAAACAAAACTTGGAAATGCTGAAGTTAGGGGAATTTCTGATAAAATTTTCTCAGCTGCTTTTGAAAGGTTTTTGATGGAGCATCCAGATGAGGCGAAAATTATTGTAGAAAAAGGAATGACGGCGTCCCGAGCAAGAGTTGCTGCTAAGAAGGCACGGGAGCTTACAAGACGAAAAGGGGACCTTGATATTACAAACTTTTATGGTAAGCTTTCTGACTGTAAGAGTAAGGACGCAGCAGAAAGTGAGATATTCTTAGTCGAGGGAGATTCTGCAGGTGGTTCTGCTATTAAAGGAAGAAATAGTATTACACAGGCAATTTTGCCACTTCGTGGAAAGATTCTAAATGTAGAGAAAGCAAGACTTGATAGAGCTTTATCCAATGAAGAGATTCGTACTATTATTACTGCTTTTGGTACTGGAATCGGGGATGATTTTGATTTAGGTAAACTTCGTTATCATAAAATTATTATTATGACCGATGCTGATGTCGATGGTTCTCATATTCGGGTACTTCTTTTAACGCTATTTTATCGCTTTTTTAGGCCGATTGTGGAGGCAGGACACGTATATGCTGCTCAACCTCCATTATTCGTTATAAAGCACGGGAAAACGATTAAATACGTATTAAATGAGCAAGAGAGAGATGAGTATTTAGCAACTTTTGCTCCTAATACAAAGTATGAGATTGCTCGTATGAAAGGTTTAGGAGAGATGGATGCTGAGGAGTTAAATGAGACTACTATGGATATTGAAAAACGTGTTTTAAGGCAGATTACAGTAGATGATGCGATGCTTGCAGATGAGACTTTTTCAAAACTTATGGGTGAAGAAGTGGAGCCACGCCGTAATTTTATCGAAGAAAATGCTGTATATGTTGAGAACTTGGATGTTTAGGAGGTACGGTTAGATGGATAGATTAGAGAAAAATAATATTGTTAATGAGATTAGAAATTCTTTTTTGGAATATTCTATGAGTGTTATTGTTTCACGTGCTTTGCCTGATTTAAGAGATGGGTTAAAACCAGTGCATCGTAGGATTTTGTATTCGATGTATGAGTCAGGTTATACCCCTGATAAGCCTCATAAAAAGAGTGCAAAGACGGTTGGAGAAGTTATGGGTAATTACCATCCTCATGGGGACTCTAGTATTTATGAAGCGATGGTTCGTATGGCGCAAGATTTTTCTTATCGTTATATGTTAGTGGATGGGCATGGTAACTTTGGTAATATTGAAGGTTATGGTGCTGCTGCAATGCGTTATACAGAGTCGCGTCTTTCTAAAATTTCTTTGGAGCTTCTTAGAAATATTAATAAAAATACGGTAGATTTTGCACCAAACTTTGATGAAACGACAAAGGAACCTACGGTTTTACCATCACGTTTTCCTAATATTTTAGTAAATGGTACGATGGGAATTGCTGTTGGTATGGCTACGAATATTCCACCACATAATTTAGGTGAGGTCATTGATGGTTGTATTGCTTATATTGATAATCCTGATATTGATGTGGATGGTTTGATGCAGTATATTAAAGGACCTGATTTTCCAACGGGTGCGACTATTCTTGGAAATAGTGGTATTAAGAGAGCTTATGAGACTGGTCGCGGAAGTATTACGATTCGTAGTAAAGCCCGGATTGAAGAGGAAAAAGGGAAACATTATATCATTATTGATGAGGTTCCATATGGAATTAATACGTTAGATTTAAAGAATAAAGTAGCAGATTTGGTTCATAATAAGGTGATTGATGGTATTGCTGATTATCATACAGATTTAAAAGATGGTATTAAGATTACTATTACGTTAAAAAAAGATGCGAATCCGCAGGTAGTACTTAATAATCTTTATAAGCATACTGCTTTTCAAAATAATTTTGGTATTATTTTCCTTATGCTTGACCAGGGGGTTCCTAAAACTCTTGGATTAAAAGACATTATATCTAAATATGTGGATTATCAAAAAGAAATTATTATTCGTAGAACAAAATTTGATTTGGCAAAGGATGAAGCAAGAGCGCATATTTTAGAGGGATTAAAGATTGCTTTAGACCATATTGATGCTATTATTGCTTTAATTAAGGCTTCTAAAAGTGATGAAGAGGCTATGAATGGTCTTATGAATAAGTATCAGTTATCTGAGGCACAATCCCAAGCTATATTAGAGATGAAATTAAGACGTTTAACTGGTTTAGAGCGTGATAAGATTGAGAATGAGCTTGCTGCATTACTTGCGGAAATTGAGGAGTTAAAAGCGATTTTAGCTAGTGAAGAGAAGGTTTTACAAATTATTAAGGATGAAATGACAGAAATTAAGAATAAGTATGGTGATGAGCGTCGTACTAATATTGATATGACTGCAATTGAGTATATTGAAGATGAGTCTTTAATTCCAGTTGAAGATATTATTATTACTTTGACTAATAAAGGGTATGTTAAGAGATTAAAATCAGATACGTATCGTGCACAAAACCGTGGTGGTGTTGGTGTTAAAGGAATGTCAACGAATGAGGAAGATTTTGTTAAACATTTAATTAATATGAAAACACATGATTATATTTTATTCTTCTCAAATAAGGGTCGTGTATATCGATTGAAAGGATATGAGATTCCTGAATTTAATAGACAGTCAAAGGGACTTCCAGTTATCAATTTGTTATCTTTGGATAAAAATGAAAACATTAGTTCGATAGTTACTGTTGCAGGAGATGTGGAAAAAGAAGAAAATCATTATTTATTATTTGCAACACGTAACGGATTGGTGAAGAGAACTGCTATGGAAGAATTTGATAATATTAGAAAAGGTGGAAAAATTGCAATTATTTTAAAAGATGATGATGAATTAATAGGTGTATCTAAGACGAATGGAGAGAATGAAATTGTTTTAGGTGCTAGTAATGGGCGGATGGTTCGCTTTAATGAGCAAGAAGTTAGAGTAATGGGTAGAAGTACTTCTGGTGTTAAGGGTATGGATTTGGATGGTAGTCATATTGTTGGTGCAGAAGTTGTTACGCCAGAACGATTAATTTTAATTGTTACAGAAAAGGGTTATGGAAAACAGACAGAAATAGGTGAATATCGTCTTACACATCGTGGTAGTAAGGGTGTTAAAGCATTAAATATTACTGATAAGAATGGTAGTATGGCTGCGCTTAATTGTGTTGATATTGATAAAGAACAGGACTTAATTATTGTTAGTGATAATGGAATTGTTATGAGAATGCCTCTAGAACAGGTATCAACGCTGAAGAGGGCTACTCAAGGAGTTCGTTTGATTAATTTGAAGGATAATCAGAAGGTTGCTACTGTAACGATTGTGGAAAAAGAGAAAAGCGAAGAAGAAACAATTGCTAATACTGAAGTAGAAAAAGTAGAAACAGAATAGTTTCTCTTTTTTGTTAATAAAATATTTTTATTTTCTCTATATGTGGAAAAGATATACTATTTTTAAGATATTGTGGAACTATATGTTGATTTTTTTTGTAATATATAATACAATAATTACGATGCAATGGATATGTTGGAAACAGGTCAGGATTGGAAGATAGCAGCCTTAACAATTTTTATTCATGTGCATCATTTTATTTGGAGTTGATTTTTGTGTATGTTGAAAAGTATATGAAGATGGCAATTGAGGAAGCTAAAATTGCATTGCAATTAGATGAAGTTCCTATTGGTGCAGTAATTGTGAAAGATGGAAAAGTAATTTCTAAGTCTTATAATCAAAAAAATGCTACTAATATTGTAACTAAGCATGCTGAAATTATTGCTATTGAAGAGGCAAATAGATATTTAGGTAATTGGAGATTGATTGATTGCGATATATATATAACATTGGAGCCTTGTCCGATGTGTATGAGTGCCATACAACAGTCTAGGATTAGAAGGGTGTATTATGGTATTGAAAATAGTGATTCTGTTAATAAAAATATTATTGAAATGATTTCCAATAATAGTAATACTAATCCAATGGTTGAGTTAATGGGTGGTTTTTTACAAGAAGAAATATTGTTATTATTAACTGCTTTTTTTAAAAAAAAGAGACAAAAAAAGTAAATATAATTTACTTTTTTTTGTGGAAAATTTTATAAGTAATAGTGTTATATAGTAGAAAAGCGTATTTATTGTTGCTGATATATCTAAAAACTATGAGGAATAGAATATCAAATTATTTCCCGGGAAATAATTTGATAAAGTTTCACGTGAAACTTTACTTATTT
>CAMNSB010000009.1 GCA_946554325.1 uncultured Mycoplasmatota bacterium | reverse complement strand
TACACTTTTTTGAACATTCATGCACTCAATTGTGCACTTTACTTTTTATTTAACGCAAAATATATTATTTAGTACGATTTTTCAAAACTTTCTGAAAAATTTCCGCTTCTCTTCTATGCTCTTCTGCAATCGCCAGCTCTCTTTTTTGAGGATAACCAGAAAGATTCATCGCATTTTGACAACTTTGCTCACAATCAAATAAAGCAGATTCGATCATTCCTTCTGAACCTTTATTGGAAATTTCATATATACCATTACTCTCATAATGATTCTTTCTTCTTGTAACAATTTTCTTTTGATACATATAACCTAATAAGTAATTAGCAAGCACATTATGACCAGCAGATGAAATATGGAAATTAGCCTCACTATGATTATAATTCTTTCCTACTTCCTCGGTATCAACAAATGAAACACCAAAATATCTACATAAACTTGATAATTTCTGATTATAAGAAATTACCAAATCCCTAAATATATTCATCTCTTCACATTGCAAAGATTTCGGCGTATAAGCACCTAAAGTATAAATATCCGTATCAGAATTAATACTTAGAATACTATCATAATTTCTCTTAATTCCTTCCAACACTGTACGTAACATTTCTGGATCTTTTGCTTTTTCCAGTGTATAAGCATAATTTGGTCTTTTCTCTCTATCTTTATAATCACGTTTGATATCGAAAGGATTATTCCCAACCTCTCTCATCAAATTATTAACACCACTCGAATATATCACAACTGGCTCCTTCGCCCTTTTTAATGAAGTGGATAATTTAATATCTGAATCCCCTTTTTGAAGTGAATAAACAAATTTATAAATATTCCCAACATTACCAATAAACTTAGGAAAACCCACATCGGACATCACCTTTTGTAAAGCACTAACTGCACTATATACTTGCGATAATTTTATCTCTTCTAAACTCAAATTATGTTTTAAAAAATAATCAATATGTTCTGTCTTATTCATTGTCAACGAAAAAGCATTAATAACTTCTGGAGTTAATTCTTCACACGTCAATGCTGATGCTAAATACTCTAGCAATCCTTTTTTAAAAACTGTGGATGTAGTATTAACTCCTTGCGAATCATTAAGGCCTACAATTAAAAGGCCATTGTCTTTATAGTATTCAACTAATTTTTGAATTTTTTCTTCGTCTGAAATAATTTTTTTCATTATAATCCCCCTAAAGTATTGCATATTATATCATAATAATTATTATTTGTCAAAAAGACTAAAAACTTTTGCTATATTTTTCTCAGCAATCTCTCTATCTACATTTCTATAATCATCACACACAAATTGATCAAGTCGTTGCATATCATAATCAAATAATTTATTTCTACTTCTATATTCTGCCACAACAGATCGTTCTTGCCAATCTGAATACTTTGAATCTAAAATTCCCAGTAAAGAACTTACTACAATTTTCTTTTTAAAATGAGAAAGATTCATCCAACAAATTGCATTTTCCACTCTAAACAAAGTATGTAAAACATATATATTCTCAATTTGAACTTGATATTCATCAGCTAGCCCTCTTAATTTCATCTGTTCTTCCACACTTTCAACGCTTTTAATAATATCTAAAATATCAGGTATTTTACCAATAAAATCTTTTATCGTTGTATTCATATTTACTCTATAATTATAAACTGGCTCATCAAAATGAAATAACTTTTCGCTGCTTGCTATCACAACAGGCATAATCGCCAAATCTTCCCATTTTGTTCTTTCTGGAAATCGCAAATCACCAAGTAAGTCTCTACTAATTAATTTATTTCCAATACCTGGCGTTTCGCTAACAACATATCCCTTGTTTTTTCTCACATCAATTATCTGATTTCTATCAATATTGCTCCAACTACATTTATCTTGCATCTTAAAAGGGCCTAATATCATTTCATAATTTCCCCTTACTAAAGACATATTATTCTCTTTTGCTACAGTATACATTTTCTCTAGAATATCAACATTTAGATAATCATCCGCATCTACAAATTTTATAAATTCGCCATTTGCATATTCTAATCCTAAGTTTCTAGCAGAGCCCGCCCCTCCATTTTCCTTATCCATAACTTTTAGTTTTCCTTTATATCTATGGGATAGCATATCAAGTATATCTAGACTACAATCAGTAGAGCCATCATTAACAGCCAATATTTCAATATCTTGCAACGTTTGATTAATAATACTTGAAATACATTGATTAAGATATTTGGAAGCATTATAAACAGGAATAATTACACTCACTTTTGGCATAAAGTTCCTCCCTTAAGCACGTATTATAACAAAAAAAGACTTCAAAACTAAAAGTCTTTTATCTGATATTACTTAAATTCTACTGTAGCGCCAGCTTCTTCAAGTTTAGCTTTAATTTCATTAGCTTCATCAGTAGGTACATTTTCTTTAACAACACCGTTTTGATCAACGATATCTTTAGATTCTTTAAGTCCAAGTCCAGTAATTTCACGAACTACTTTGATAACTCCAACTTTTGCAGCTCCAGCATCAGCAATACATACAGATACATTTGCAGGTGCAGCATCTGCTGCAGCTCCTCCAGCAACTGGTGCAGCTACTGCTACTGCAGATGGGTCAACACCAAACTCCTCCTTCATTGCATCTACTAATTCTTTAATCTCTAAAAGATTCATCTCTTTTAAAGAACTAATAAAATCATCTTTATTTAATTTAGCCATTTTAAATTCCTCCTATTTTCTAAATTCTATTTAATCATTAATTTTCTTCTTTTTCTTGTGCATATAAATCTAAGCAGATAGATAAGTCTTTAACAAGACCAATCATTGAACCAGCAAGCATTGTAAGTAAGCCATCTCTTGATGGTAGTGCAGCATATTCGCCTAATTTTGTTTGATCAGCAACCTCTCCATCAATGATTCCAACTTTTAACTTTAACGCCTCGTGTTCTTTTGCAAAATCAGTTAAAACCTTAATTGGTGCAACTTGATCTTCACCATAAGCAAAAGCACTAGGACCATTTAATGAATCATTAAGGTCAATATTTAAGTCATTGAATGCTCTAGCCATTAAAGTATTTTTATATACTTTATAGTCAGAGTTTGTTTCCCTAAGCTTGCGACGAAGTTCTTTTGCTTCACTATCTGTAATACCGCGATAGTCAAATAAAACAATCGTACTTGCGTCATTAACACGAGTCTTAATCTCATCAATTACTGCCTGCTTTTGTTTTAAGATTTTCTCACTTGCCATAACACACCTCCTCTTCTCTTGTCTTGCCATAAAAAAGTCCTACTATCATCATAGACAGTAGAACTTAATTACTTTTATAAAGTAGTCCTCGGTAGGATTTACAAACAACCTACTGTCTATGGCACCAACAAATTGTTATTATTATAACCTATTTCTTCTTACTTGTCAAAGTTTTGTGGATTAATTTTAATTCCAGGTCCCATTGTTGAAGAAATAGAGATATTCTTTACATAATCACCCTTTACTGTAGAAGGTTTTACCTTTAAAATTGCTGCAACAAAGGCATTCAAATTCTCAAGTAAGTCTCCCTCTGCAAATGATGCTTTACCAATAATTCCATGAACATTTCCATAACTATCAGTTCTATATTCGACACGTCCTGCTTTTACTTCTTCTACTGCCTTTTGAACATCCATTGTAACAGTTCCAGTCTTAGGATTTGGCATAAGTCCTTTAGGACCTAAAACGCGGCCCAACTTTCCAAGTAGAGGCATCATATCAGGAGTTGCAATCATGGTATCAAAATCGAACCAGTTTTCCTTTTCGATTTTTTCAATCATATCGATATCTCCAACATAATCTGCTCCAGCATCAACTGCTTTCTTTGCATTTTCTCCTTTAGCAATAACTAAAACCTTGATTTCTTTACCAGTTCCCTTAGGTAAAACAATAGCCCCTCTTAATTGTTGATCAGCTTTCTTAGTATCAAGATTAAGTCTCATTGCCACTTCAATAGATGCATCAAAACTACTAATAGATGTTTCTTTTACTAATTTTACAGCTTCATCTTTTTCATAGATTTTATTCTTCTCTATTTTAGCTAAAGCTTGAGAATACTTCTTACTTCTCTTCTTCATTTTCATTCCTCCTTATGTGGTACAAGCGGATATTACCTTCCACATAGATAAAAACCTATATGAATATTTTAATTTTTTACTCTTCGTTATTTTCATCAGCTACAACTTCAGTCTCAGCATTAACTTCAGTTTCTGCCATAGCTTCTGCTACTGCTGCTTCTTGTGCTTCTTCTTCTAATTCTTTATCATTGACACCTTCAACAGCAATTCCCATATTTCTTGCAGTACCTTCTACAATTTTCATTGCCTCTTCTACTGTATAGCAGTTTAAATCAGGTAACTTAATTTCTGCAATTTCTTTTACTTGAGCCTCAGTTAATGTTGCAATAATATTATGTGCACCCTTAACAGAACCCTTAGCAACTTTTGCATATTTCTTTAGCAAGAAACTAGTTGGTGGAGTCTTAATAACAAAATCAAAACTTCTATCATCATATATTGAAATTTCAACAGGTAAAACGTCTCCCATTTTATCTCTTGTAGCCTCATTATACTTTGTACAAAATTCTCCTAAATTGATTCCCGCAGGTCCAAGTACTGTACCAACTGGTGGAGCTGGTGTTGCTTTTCCTGCTTCAATTTGTAATTTGATTTTCTTAACTACTTCTTTTGCCACGAAAAACACCTCCTATAATTTTTTAGTTTTCGCGAGTGGTCCAAACAGCTTTTCATCTTTTCATCCGCTTACTTAAAAGCTTCTTGTAACTTCCCACTTAATATCTATATTAAATAAAATATAGCCCCTAAATAATAACATATTAATATATTATTTGCAACTATTTTATGCTTTCTGAATCTGATTTAGGAGAACTTCTACAGAAGTTTCTTGCCCAAATAAATCAACAAGCAAAGTAATTTTGTTATTTTCAAGGTCAAGTTCATCAATTTTACCAAACATTCCCTTAAATGGACCATCTACAATGCTAACAACAGCACCAGGTACTAAATCTTCATCTATATCCATTCTACTAATGCCCATAGTAGATAAAATTTTATCTACTTCGTATGGTTGTAATGGCGTAGGCTTAGCTCCCTTACCACTAGATCCAATAAATCCTGTAACACCAGGTGTATTACGAACAATATACCAAGCCTCATCTGTCATAACCATCTCAACCAGAATATAACCAGGAAACATTTTTTTAAATTTTTCTTTAGAAACGCCATCTTTAATTTCTACTTCTTTTTGTTCAGGAACAATTACCCGATAAATAAAATCCTGCATATCCATAGATTCAGCACGCATTTCTAATTTTTCTTTTACTTTATTTTCATGTCCAGAATAAGTATTTACTACATACCATTGTTTTTCCATAAACATCTCCCTCTTTTTAACGGAATAAAGAATGAACAAGTGCAAAAATAATATCTACTATATAAAAGAATAAAGAAAGGAATATAACAAACACAACTGTTGCAACAGAATATTTTACCATATCTTTTTTCGTAGGCCAATGAACTTTCTTAAACTCATCTCCTACACCATGACAAAATATCATAAACTTCTCCCATAAACTTTTCTTATCTTCTACCTTTTTTGACTTTTTCGCAACTTCCTTCATACTTTTTTCATTTTTAGTTTCATCTTTTTTGGCCATATCATTCACCTTTTCTTTATCAAAATAAAAACACTCTTTCGTGCTCACTAGTAAAATACCACAAACACCAAAGAATGTCAATCATTTTTAAACTGAAACAAAGAAAACAAATTACTTTTTTATTATGGAAAAACTCTTACAAAAAGCACCACTAGGGTAATGTATAGATTCTCCCGTTTTTTATTTAACAAAATCCTCTATATAATCAGGCTCCACCAGACTGATTAATTCAAAAGGAAGACCTATTTTATGAGCAAGAGTATTTCGAGTCTCTAAAGAAAGTTGATAATCTGTACCGTTTTTATACAAAGTACCCATAACAATCAATGTATCAACAAAAGCATCATCAAAAGCTTCTCCACTTTGAAAAGACCATTGAAAATTTAAAGTACCATCTTCATCATCACAAACTGCATAAAATAAAGTAGGTTCTCCAAATTTCTCACTCAACACTTGATAAAAATCACTTAACGCTACAAATTTATGTCCCATAGTTTGAGAAGAAACTCCATTACCAACACCTATTCTTAAAAATTAATCCTGACAATATTTAAAATAAAATGATACCTTATCCAACTCCCATTGCCTATAATTACCATAATTTCCATAAGGTAAACAAGCATACTCTCCAATAACAGGACTAACACAATTAAGATAATAAATTTTATCTTTCAGTTTTCCATTCAACTCTCATACTATTCCTAACGAATCTTTATCATTAGAATAAAGCTCTCTCATACCAAAACCTCCTATAAAAATTATACTACTATTTCTCTAAAAGAGCAAAAACCCATGCAATAAGCGGAATCAATAAACTTAAAGAAACAATAATAGCAGGAAATATATATAAATGAACAAATGCTGCTACATTATTATTATCTAACTGACTATACTGACTAGCAATTGCTCTTCCAATTTCAGTAGATTTAGACAAAGTGTTTCCACGAGCTTGACCTGCAAGTGCACCACCCTCTTTTTCTATTTCTTTTTCAAGACGTTTTTGTACATACTCTGCATAATAAACAGATGCACCTCGTTCTATAATTCCACGATAATAAGGAATATCCTCTTCTGGCAAAAAAAGTTCAAATTCTTTAAAATTATCTTTTAAAAACTTATGATTAAGTTCTTCATTAAAGTTTGAATAGGCCTTGATTGCAGTATAAGCATTACTATAAATATTATCACGAACAAGTTGTTTTTGATAATTAGGATCCACAACATCAATATCAGAAAACAAAACTCTAAGGTTATCTCCAGTCATAATTCTAATTTTATTAGTATCAAGTTCAGGATATCCATCTCTTCCTCTTTTTATTAAAATCCCATAACCTTTATTATGAATATAATGCATCGTCATATCCATAACCAAAAACAAAGACTGATACTCCTCAGTGGTATGAGACTGCCTAAGCCAATCTTTTAGTGTCACTACTTCAATAATCGCACCCATATCCTATTCACCCTATTATCATTTTAAATCAAAAATAAAAAAAAGACAAATAAATTTTTATTCATCTAACACCCCATTAACACTTCTTCCTTCATATTCAGTCGTCTCAATCTAATACGAATCTGACATAAAGCACTATCTACCTTGGACTTAGAAATCCCTAACAAAATAGCAATTTCTTTATATGTAAATCCATTAATACGAAGTTCAAAAACACATGCCATTTCACTAGGCAAACTATTTTTAAAATCAACAAGTTTTGACACTCCATCTGCAACAATTAAACTATCTAAAGGTTCACATTCATCAGATGGAATAATTTCCGAAAAAGGATCTCTCGCATCATCTGGAATAACATCAATAGAATAACTATAATTTAAAACTTCTTGTTTATATCGACTCATTTTTCTACAATAAGTAGCCATCTGCCGTTCAATACAAACATGTGCAAAGGTATAAAAAAGAGTCTTTCCACCTGGTTGATAATTTTTAATAGCAGAATAAAGCCCAATATATCCTTCTTGTACCAAATCATCAAAATCTCCACCTTTCTCTTTAACAAAAGGCAAATATTTAGGAGCAATTTTTAAAATAAGGTTACGGTATTTCCCAAATAAAGTTTTTTCTGCTTCTTCATCTTTTTCTCCAATTAAGTATAACATTTCATAATCATTAACATCTTTATAATTCAAAATATCCCTACTTTCTATTTCGAACTACCTCATAAATCATAATTCCACTAGCAACAGATGCATTAAGACTATTTGTGGTTCCATACATTGGAATTTTAGCAACAAAATCACATGATTCACGAACCAAGCGACTAATACCTTTTCCTTCATTCCCAATGACAAGTGCAATTTTTCCAGTATAATCAATTTCCCGATAATCAGTACTATCCTCAAGTGCAGTACCTACAACCCAAAAACCACGATCTTTTAGTTTTGAGATAGTAGAAGTCAAGTTAACCACTTGAGAAATCTTCATATTATAAATCGCTCCAGCACTAGTTTTAACAACAGTAGGAGTAACACCTACCTGACGATCTTTCGGAATAATGATTCCAGAAACTCCTGCTGCTTCACAAGTCCTAATAATAGCACCAAAATTATGTGGATCTTCAATATGATCTAAAATAACAACGAAGTTTTCATCTAATAGCTCATCTAAATCCCGATATTGGTAGTCCTTGATATCTAACATTATACCCTGATGTAAGCCATCTACCAAATGGTCCATTTCATGTTTTCGTAAAATCTCCACCTTGAAAATGTTATTTTCCAGTATAGAATTTATCTCATTATCATCAAAATTCTCCTGTAAAATAACTTTTTTCACATTTTGTGGATTTTTTAAAAATTCTTTCGCCACATTTTTTCCATATACTAACATAAGCTACCTCCTAATATTTTCTCCATAATTTCTAGAATCCTATCATCTCTATTTTCAAGACTCAAATACCCAATCAAACTCTCAAGTCCTGTTGCATATTTATAGTCAGTAATAGAACAGTTTTTAGGATGAGACGTTGTCTTATAATTACGAGCACGCATAATAACAGAAAGCTCTTCCTCATTAAAAAAATCATCATCTATAAGCTTGTGAACAAACTTTGATTGATTTTTTGCACTCACAAAAGATACCGCTTCTTTTTGTAAATCATTTACATTCGCAATATCTTGTAAAATGAGATGTCTTCTAACATAATTTTCATAAATAGTATCACCCAAATAGGCAAGGACCAATACATTTCTCTCCACCGTTTTCATATACGTCACCTGCCATTAGTATATCATTAAAAAAGAAAAAGAGAAAGTAATCACAAAAATCAAACAATAATTCATTATATAACTTAGAAAAATAAATAAATTTTACTCATCAAAAAGATTGTAAATAACAAAACATTATGGTATTATGTATATAGATGAAGGAAACTTCATATCATAAAAAAGAATGTATCTAATTTTAAAAAGCTTAGATGCACTCCAAATGGTTTGCACACTAATACTCTAACAAGAGCGTTAGTGTGTTTTTCTATTTAAATAGTACTACAAATACCAATATTTATCTTGCAATTCTTTAATTTTCCAGTCATATCCTGTAATTATTTTGATATAGTTTTATTGACTCTTCCTCATCTATATTAGTTGCTCCCAAAAAATATTTATCATCCAAAGGAAAATAACTATTAATTACACCTGATGAAAATATTTCATCTCTAGTAAGTATATAACCACCTTTTACAAAAACTATCTCACCCTTATTTATATGTTCTTTAGCAAATATACCCTTCCCATTTAAAGCATTCCAACCTTGTTTGATAATCCTGACTTAATCATAACTAAATTTCACCTTCTATCATTAAAAATTTATTATTTTCAATTCATTACCTATCAGAAAACATCTCCCTTATTGCCTGTTTATAAATATCTTTAGCAATACTTCTACCACTAGGAACAAATCGCATATAGTTTTTCATCATCACACCACTATTAAACTCCATTACAAACATTTCATCATCCGTCGTCTCAACAATATCAATACTACAAAATCCTAAGTCTAGCTCCTGAAAAACTTTTGAGATAATAGAATTTATCCTTCCACAAATAGTATCATCTGAAACAGAAAAAGGAACAGAACCTTGAGATAGATTAAACTGCCAACTATATTCGTATACCTCACCATCCTCTAAAATACGAGAATAAAGTTCCTCTTGTAAACGATTCTGAAAATAACAAGAATTAAATTCCAAAAGTAACTCACGAATCGTTCTTTTCCCATCTCCAATGACAACAGGACGCCTTTTTCCATAGATAAGCTTACACTGGTCGCGAAGCACAATTACTCTATATTCCGCTTTAATAGAATAAAAAGGACAAAGACTAATAGAAAAATTAGTAGCAAAAAGCTTATCTAAACAGGGCTCTATCTCGAATATATCTGTAATATGATAAACTTCACTTCCACAAGTTCCCGTATTAGACTTAATAACAATATCTTCATTATTCTCCCTAAAAAAATCATACACTTGTTGATAACTACTAGCACCTATCGCATATTCATTTTTATTACTAGGTCTAAATAAAATTTGATGCAAAATGACAGGTATTTGTTTTTTCTCTAAAACATCAAACATAGCATATTTATCATCCATAATATTCCCAAGTGCATGACCATTAAGATCAAACTTATAACCAGAAATAAATTTTGTTTTATCATCACGCTCCAACATAACAAGCCAGTCCTTAGATAGAAAATGCGCTATAATCTTCTCTTCATCACAAATTTCTGTAATTAAACGATGAAATTCTTTCATACAATCAACTCATTTCAATAGTTTTAATAACCACCATCGACTTTAATGACTTCTCCGTTAATAAAACAAGCATCGTCACTTGCCAAAAACAAAACAACTTTGGCAATATCTTCTGGCTCTGCAAATCGTTTCAAATAAATTTTATCCTTTTCTTCTGCCAAGAAATCCTCTGATAAATCTTGATTCATCTCCGTATTCACCCAACCAGGAGCAACACAATTAACATTAACATAAGGTGCAAATTGAATTGCCAAATTGTGTGTTAGATTAATAACTCCTGCTTTGGAAGCATCATAGTCAATACTAGTTGGGAAAAAACAGTTAATCCCATTCGTACTAGAAATGTTAATGATTTTACCCCCCCGATTTTCCACCATTTTACTTCCTACATATTTACTAACCAAAAAAGGTCCTATCAAATTAGTAGAAAGAGTCTTTGTAAAATCAATAACAGTTCTATCTTCAAACTCCTTATCGATTGCAATTCCAGCATTATTTACTAAACAATCAATTTTCCCATAAGATGCGATAATTTTATCTACCATATTTTTTACCTGTTCCTCAGAAGATACGTCTGCTTTTACTAAAAGAACACGAGATGAATACTTATCTTCTATTTCTCTTTTTAGTTCTAAAGCACTCGTATCCCTTTCTTTATAATTAATTACTATATCATATTCACTTTTAGCAAATGCTAAAGAAATTGCCCTTCCAATCCCTCGAGATCCACCAGTCACTAAAACAACTTTATTCATATCATCACCTACTACATAGTATACATCATACAAAAAGAAAAAGAAATATCATATATTAGCCCTTAACATAACATTCTCTTTTCTAAAAACTTTATCTGTCACTAAATTAATATTGTCTACTTTATTAGAATCCCTATCATAAGTAATAAAAATCTGATAAGTGTATAAAACTCCATCCACTAAAGAAAAAGTAATAGAATTATCCCCTTTTTTTATTTTCTTCTCTAAAACAGTTCCATCTTCTCCCTTTAATAAAACTTTTCCTTCCACAAAAGCATCATCTAAATCAAGAATAGAAAACTGAAGAGTACTTTTCATAGAATTATCTTTCCTTTTAAAATGATATAAAGAAGGTTCCCTTTTTAGCACTTCTAATCTTACTTTCTTACGTTTTTTCTTAGGAAAAGAAATAACTTTTCCATTACTTAAAACAATTTTATCTATAGTTAATTTCTTTATCCCTGATTTCTTAGCAACTACCAATTCTGTTTCATAAAAACCATTCTTTTCTATAAGCTCATACTTTTTACCACTAATTACTGCTTTAACCGGAATAAATGAACTAATATTACTACTTTGAAAACGAATTATTGCTCTCTCACCTCGCTCAAAATAACTAGAAACTCCATACTCTTTATTCACAGTAACATTAGAAATAGTAAGTTTATAATCATTCATCAGAAATAAATCTCCTGTTTTTAAAACTTCTCCTACTACTAAATAATCATATCGAAAAACATCAATATCACGATCATAAGTAATCTGTAACGAATAAGAATAATGAGTAGCATTTTCCAACGCAAAAGTAATATGATTATCTCCTACATAAATTTCCTTTTCCTGTATACTACCATCCCCTTTTTTTAATACAACTTTACCATTTAGAAAAGAAGAATCATCATCAATAACAGAAACATCCATATCTACTTTTAATTTAGAAGCATCCTCCTTTTGACGAAACTCAATAGTTGGCTTATCTTTAAGAACATAAACTTTTAATGGTATAGCATCAAAAGAAACTACTTTATCATTTTCCAAGATAACTTTCTCAATCAAAAGATCAAACTCTCCACTTTTCGTAAATCCATCTAATGAAGTAAAATATCCATTTTCATCTTTTTGCAAAGGATATCTTTCTCCATTAATCATTACAGAAACAGGCAAATATTCACTAATATTTTCAAAGTTAAAACGAATAAATGCTTTTTCTCCTTTACTAATAGTATTCGTTAAAAGATAAGCATTTGAAATATGAAAAAGAGAAGAAGATAGAAAAACAGAATCAGTTTTTATTATTTCATCTGAAACAAGATAAAGGTTATCTTCTCGATTAGAATTTCTATCATAAGTAATAAAGATTTGATAAAGATAATTCCTATTAGGCAAAACAGAAAAAGTAATATGATTGTTTCCACCATGAATAGGAACTTCTTTTTTACTACCATCTGTTGAATCAATAAGCATCATTTTTCCACTTACAAAAGCTTGATCAGGATCAACTATATAAAAATTAAAATATAACTCTGATAATAAAGCACTATCACTTTGAACAAATTGATAAATGCTAGGTTTATCATTTAAAGTCTCTACTATAAAATGATAATCGGTCTCTATTTTTCTTCCACTATCTAAAATAACATCAGTAATCGTATAATGATTTTTCCCTGCTTTTAAAGTAGCAGGAACGAAAGTTTTATATGTATTTCCATCAAAAGAAACATCATATGTCCTCTCATTAATAACTACTTTTTTAATAATCGCTGAATAATTAATAGAAGCTTGAAAAGTAAGTAATATTTCTTCATCCTTAGAAATATATAATGGACTTGTTTCAATAGAGGAAAGAGAAACTTCATAAGGAAGAACTCGCTCAATCTTTTGTACTAATAAGGCTAAATCAGTAACAGTAACTTTACCATCTACATTCATATCAGCATTTTTAAGACTTTCATTAGAAAGGGGAATTAATGATGTTAAATGAGATTCTAATAGTAAAACATCCGAATAATCGATAATATCATTCCCTGTAAGTTCCCCACGTCCTGCAAAAGCAACAACTACTTCACAAGTAATACCAAAAAACTGTAAAACGAACGCTCCAAACATAAATGTAAAAACAAGCATTCTACAAATACCATGTTTTTCTTCACGTTTTCTATATAAAATAATTAATAATATAAAAATAAAAATCGTAATAAAAATTAATAAATAATACCCAAAATAAGGAGAAAATTTATATGCGTTATCAAAACTTTTATGTTGATTAGATACATAATTATGAACAAAAGGCGTATTTTCTTTATAATTTGTATCCACAACGTTAGACTGAGAAAGAGAAGAAACAGTAAAGGAAATACTCTCATCATTAGCATATAAATCTTTAATACCATCGGTAGCAACTACATCCGTAATTTCAATATTCGTAATATCATGAAAAGAAATTGTATTTTTCACTTTCAATGTAATCTGAAAAATATCCTGTTCTGCTTTAACACCACTTTTATGATAGGAAACAAAGGAACCATTTCTTTTATTATAATGAACAAAACTCCAATCTCCCATAGAAACAAAATTATTCTCATCTACTTCTGCAAAAATATTAGTATCATATACAAGTCTTGCCTGATAGGCATGAATTTGCCTTCCCTGAAAATGATCAAAAGAAACCATCACTACAACAGAATCCCCTGGATATAGCACTTGATCAGAAGAAATAGAATTAGTCTTAATCTTAACATCAAAAGCATCAACCGCATGCACCTGACAAGATAAAAAAACAAGAGTGAATATAAGGAATAAAAATCCCACCAAGCATATTCTTTTCATGTTATTCCCCCTAAATAAATGAATTGTTTTTTATCATAGCATATTTACAATTTTTTTCAATAGATTTTTAGAAAAAAGAAAAAGAACCTTCATCAGGAACTTAAAAAATAGGTATTAATGGTAGTAATAAGTTGAGCAATTTGTTCATCCAAGTCACTTTCAGTATCTATAGTAAAAAATACTTTATCTTCTGGAAAAGGATTCTTTTTATACCTATCTAAATATTTATAATAATCTTTTCTAGTAGCACGAGAAAACACATTACTATCTTTTTCAAATAAAGTCTCTCTGAAATCTAATCGTCTAAGAATCTCCTCTTCCCCACATTCAAGTTTAATAAATAAACACTCAGAAGAAAAGCGTGCAAAATTAGAAATAACTGCAGGGTAAGCAGTAAGTACATTAGCATCAATAATAACACTAGTAGAGTTTTCTAATAAATAAGAGGTTCTATCTGTGGCGAGTCTTTCTACTAAAGCTTGATTTTCAAACGGAGAAATACCATTTTCTGCAAGTAACCTTCGAATTTTGTCATTAATTGATACATAAATTCCAAGTTTTTGAGATAAAATCTTTGCAACCGTAGATTTTCCCACTCCAGGTGGCCCCACAAAACTAATTCCATAAAAGTTCTCCTGTGGATTTAAAGGGACCTCCGCTATTACCTTTTGATATAATTGCTGATATTGTTTTTCATCAATTGCACTAGTCTCTTTCATAATTCCATACTCCTAAATAGCCTTTAGCATAAATCTCTCCTCTATAAGAGGTCTTCCAACTACAAGTTTCTACTTTCTTTTTGCCAATATAAATCAAAGTAGCCCAAGGTTCTGTCAAACTAAGAACTTTCACAAAATATCCTCTCCCAACATACTTATATCATCTCCAAAAAATAGTTCATTCTTTTATAATATTTAACCTGTCTAGTACGCCTTTTCATCCAATACCAAATATTATGATAATATTCACTTCTTGTAATCTGTCTCTTCTTGAAAGCTTGTCTCTTTTTTCTAATATGACGAATAATAGAACGATACCAACATTTTATAACACTAGTTCTTTTAATGATGAGCCTTCCCTTAATATCAGAAAAATCCAAATATCGATAAATCTGTTGACCCTCCAAAACAAAAGTAACATTTCTAGAGTCACTTTCAATATAATGAAGTATTTCCTGATAATATTCTCTAAAATATTGTTCATTATTTTGAGTAGGAAATTTCTGTATTAATATTTCATTAATCCTAGCGGTATCTTCATTCATGTTTTCTTTATCTTGCCCCCGATATAAACAGTCAAGAGAAATAACAACAAATCTATTATCTTCTCTATACTTATTAGCAAGAGTCGTCTTACCAGAACCTATCATCCCTGTAATATGAATGATATTATCATCTGAAAGAAAAAGTTCTAGATCATCCTGACTAAAAAACCATCGAACTCTATTTTTCATCCATCACACTTCCTTAAGAAAAAAGAAGAAATTATCTTCATAGTCTATTTTAAAACCTCATAAGTAGTACCATCTCTACTATCAATAAGTCGAATTCCTTTTTCCAACAACTCATCACGAATTCTGTCTGCTTCTTCATAATTTTTATTTTCCTTAGCAATACGTCTCTTTTCTATCATCGATATAGCATACTCGTCCAAAGTATCGTTTTGCTCTACTTCAAATAATGATAAAGAAAGAACAGAATCAAACTTTTCTACTAATTCTTTTTTCGTAACATCACTCAAAGTTTTATCCTTTAAAACATCATATAAAATAGTTAGCATCTGAGAAGTATTTAAGTCATTAGAAATAGCTTCCCCAAATTTTTCTTCATAAGAGGAAATCTCTTTTTCTTGAAGTTCCCCCTCATCAGTTAAAGAAGAAACTCTATTTTTTAACTTTTGATAAGCATTTTTCGCACTATCTAGTGAATCATAAGAGAAAGTAAGTGTTTTTCGGTAATGACTGCCAAGACAAAAGTACCGGTAAACAAGTGGAGAATAACCCTTAGATTTTAATAACTCTAAAGTCAAAAACTCTCCCTTAGATTTACTCATCTTTCCTGTTTTGTCATTTAAATGCTCTCCATGGATCCAGTAATTACACCATTTATGTCCAAAATAAGCCTCGCTCTGGGCAATTTCATTTGTATGATGCGGAAAAATATTATCAATTCCACCACAATGAATATCTAAATATTCCCCTAAATATTTAGAAGATATTCCAGAACATTCAATATGCCATCCAGGATAACCTATTCCCCAAGGGGAATCCCACTTCATCACTTGATTAGAAAACTTAGATAACGTAAACCAAAGACCAAAGTCAGCAGAATTTCTCTTAGCAAGATCTTCTTCTACTGTCTCACGAACCCCAATCATAAGCTCTTCTGGATTTTTTCCAGATAACTGATAATAATCCTTCGCTTTACTAATATCGAAATAAACATTCCCTTCAGAAATATAAGCATAACCATCATCTAACATCTTTTCTATCATTTCGATATAAGTATCAATATGGTCACTTGCCTTTTCAATAATAGCGGGTCTTCTAATATGAAGTTCATCCATATCTTTTAAAAACGCTTGTGTATAAAACTCGGCAATCTCATAGACAGTCTTTCCCTCACGCTTAGCACCTTTAAGCATTTTATCTTCGCCAGTATCAGCATCACTCGTCATATGACCAACATCAGTAATATTCATCACCCGATTTACCTGATAACCTAAGTACTCTAAACCTTTTTCTAATATATCTTCAAAAATATAAGTGCGAAGATTGCCGATATGAGCATAACTATAAACTGTTGGACCACAAGTATACATCTTAACAACACCCTCCTCATGAGGGACAAACTCTTCGACTTTTCTTGTTAAAGTATTATAGATTTGCATAATATACACCTCATCTCTTATTTTATTATACCATATCATACGTAAATATAGCAGAAAAATGAACTGACACACCTAAAAGTGACTTATATTAAATAGAAAAAACTGCTATATCATAATATAACAATTCTACTTATTCTTATATCTTTTTAACGTACCCTGCCTTTTTTAAATCACTATCATCACTTTGAAAAGATTTTATTGTTTCCTCAAAATCATCAACTCGAAAAGTCAAATCTGCTTGTCTCTGCTCTAATAATTCTTCTACTATAAGATCATTGCCATAAGGCAAATAACCATCTTCTAAAGAAGATAACACCTTGGATACAGTTCTACCCGCTGAATTAATCTTAAAACATAATACATCATTAAGTTGTTTAAATTTTTCAAAAGAAAGTGAGGAAACAGAAGTCATAATATCAAAAATATCATAATACATTTCTGACTCACTAATACTGTCTACATAAGGAGTAAGCATTTCACCACTTTCAACACTATATAAAGCTTTTTTATTCTTTCCCATTATCATCAATGCCTCATTAACCTTTTTGTTACAACAAGACACCCGATTAACTAATGTTGGAAACCCATTTACAGTTCTAATATGTCTATATTCTTTCCACTGTCTACCACTCTCATAACAAGACATATTAACAATAAAATCATTATCACCAAAACGAGTAATTTTTTTATTATAAGGAAGAAACATTAAATTTCGTTCATAACTATCTGGTAATGTATCCCCAAAAACTTCTTGAAAATTTTCATTGATAAGTCCCTCCCATGTATCCCAAAAAGGATTATATCTATCTCCACCTCTAACATTTGCCTCTGCCACTGCAACACCATTTCTAAATTCTAGCTTAGTCTCATCTACTCTAACGGACTCTATAACTCTACCTCTCAAATAAGAACAATCATTAAGCTTTATCTCTTTCATCCCAAACTACCTCCTATCAGTTAACATAAAACTTAGTAAATATAGTATCAAAAAAAATAGGATAAAACAACAAAAAAGGACTAACTAGTCCCCAACTTTTCAATCACAACTTCGCTTTTTCCCTGTACTAAATGATCAATAATAATAGCATCCACTTCTTCTTCAATTATCTTATCAATTCGTCTTGCCCCAAACTTCTGATATTCACACCGCTTCTTTATATCATCCACAAGCTCCCTAGAAAACTTAATTTTAACGGAATTACGGTTCTTTTTAATGACATCCAACTTACTTTTAATAATACTAGTAATAATGGAACTATCCATATTATGAAAATACCACACATGGTCAATCCGGTTCACAAGCTCCACTCCCAAATACTCCTCTAAGTAAACATTACGAATCTCTTTTTTATTTTCAGAAAAACCAATCGTCTTCTGATTACTTCCCAAATTAGAAGTCATAAAAATGAGTGTGTTTTTAAAAATAATTTCATTTCCTTTATTATCCTTAATACTTCCCTCATCTAAAATCTGCAAGAAAAGTTTCAAAACAGCAGGGTGGGCTTTTTCTATTTCATCAAGAAGAAGAATACTGTTTGGGTACTCCCTCACTTTATCAAAAATTGCATTTTGGTCATTATAACCAACATATCCAGGAGGAGAACCAATCAGTTTACTAATCGAGTGTTCCTCTTTATACTCACTCATATCAATACGAATAAACGAATTGTTCGGTACCTGTGTTTTCGCATACTCCTTAATAAGACAAGTCTTTCCAAGCCCTGTTCCACCTACAAATAAGAAAGAATAAGGTCGTTGTGGTAAATAATTACTTTTATATTTCTGTGTAAAAGTCACAAGTTTATTAATAATATCATCTTGCCCCATAATTTTAGACTTCAATTCACGACTTAACTTATTCATTTCTTTATTTAAATTAATACCAAGTTCATAAATAGGAATTTTTGTCTTTAAATAAATAACTTCACGAACCATATCTTTGGTAATCACCTTAGGCTTCTGTGTTTTCATAAACTGTAATTCTAACTTATTCTTTTGATCCTCCAAATCATACTCTTCCTTTTTATAACTAGAAGCCTGCTCAAAATTTTGATTCATAATCGACTGATTCTTAAGACTACGAACAACTTTCAGCTTTTTATTAATATCTTGTAATCTTTTTTCTCCCTTTCCAAGTGACAAACTAGCCTTTGCACAAACCTCATCTAAAATATCAATAGCCTTATCTGGCTGTTTTCTATCATAAATATATTTATTCGTAAGTTCGATAATAAGCTCCAGTATCTCATCAGGAATTACTGTACCATGAAAACTCTCATAAATTGGCTTTAAGTTCTCTAAAATATCTTTTACTTTTTCTGTCTCAGGCTCTTCTACTACAAGTTTCTGAAAACGCCTATCTAACGCCTTATCACGTTCCATAAACTCTTTATACTCTGCTGTTGTAGTTGCACCAATCACTCTTAATTTCCCACGAGCAAGAGATGGTTTTAATATATTAGAAGCATCAATCGCTCCTTCTGCACCACCAGCACCAACTAACGTATGAATCTCATCAATAAATAAAATAATGTCATTATTATTTTCAACCTCTCCTAAAATCTTATTAATTCTCTCTTCAAACTCTCCACGATACTTAGTCCCTGCAATAAGGGATGCCATCGAAACAGATAAAATACGTTTATGCTGTAAAGTTTTTGGTACTTCACCATTTTCAATACGACTAGCAAGCTCCTCCACAATTGCTGTCTTTCCCACTCCAGCATCACCTATTAACAAAGGATTATTTTTAACACGACGTGACAAAATCTCAATTAAACGAGCAACTTCCTTTTCTCTTCCAATAACTGGATCAATCTCGCACTTTTGAACTCGCTTGTTAAAATCCACTGCATACTCTTCAATAGAAAGTTTCTTTTTAGAAGATTTTTTGTACATAATTTTAGTAGAAAAATCATTATAAAGTTTATCAATATCAATATTCATAGAAACAAGAAGACGAATCGCAACACCCTCTCCTTCTTCAAGAAGAGATAAAAACAACTGTTCTACACTAACCTCTTGCATTTTCTCTTCCTTAGAATCAAGCATTGCAGACTCTAACACTCTTTTTAAAAGTGGTGTATATAAAAACCAACTATTTGCATTTTTTCCAAGACCAACAACACTAACTAGTTCATCACGAAACTTTTTATAATAAATGCCATAATTTTCTAACTTTTTTGTAATAGAAAATTCATGATGGGAAAGAATAGCAAGTAACATATGTTCACTCCCAACATAAGGATGCTTAAGTCTCTGCATTTCCCTTTTGGCATCCATCAATACTTTTTGTGCATCTTCACTAAATTTTGAGAACATGTAATCCCCTCTTTCTAACTATATTCTATGATTATTTTGTAATAACTTTCAATAAAATATGTTCTAAAAAAAATGACAAATTCCACAAAAAAACAGAAGTTGCCTCCTGTTCAAAATAAAGCTTAGTTTAAATAAGTACTAGAATAATAAAGAGAATAAATAATACTACAATAAATTCAAGTACAAACTTCCAAATGTTTTTTAACCATTCTTTATAACTTACGCCTAAATAAGAGATAGTTCCCATTAGGACAACACTAGTTGGTGCAATTAACATAATAGCACCATATAAAGATTGGAACATAACAGCAAGAAGCGGATATGTTGTTTTATCTTTAATTACACTAGCCAAATATGGTACAGCACTTTGGAATACATAAGCTGGCTCAACGTTAAATACAGAAGCTAGAACTGCTGCAATTCCAGTAGTAAATACGTTAAATCCTTTAGTAATATCGAATAAAGCTTTATAGATTACTAATTGGAATGGATGATAAGTAACGATAACTAAGCAAGTATAAATTAATATAACAAGTGCAGCAGGTTTTAATACTTCTTTTGCTCCTTTAATAAATCCTTGCATAAAGTCATCAAATTTTACTTTGTAAATAAATGCAATTAAAGCACACGCTACTACAAGAACTAATGAAAGTTCTGTTACAGTCCAATTACCAAAAGCTTGAACATTTCCAAGTAATTTTCCAAATATTTCAAATCCAAATACTTTGAATCCTGTAACAGCAGTATTAGCATCTTCAAAAATATTTAAATTGAATGCTCCAGTCCAAGAAATAAAACCTAAAACCATAATAATTAGAATCAAATCTAAAATGATAACTAAAGGCCAAATACTTTTCTTTTTACCTTTTGCAGCAACTGGAATATAACCACTTTCAATTTCTGCATTTTTCTTAGCACCTTTTACTTTATTTTTTTCTGCATAATAAATAGTATTAAAAATTAAAAGCACTAGTCCAAGCACTAAAATAATAATTTTAGTAACAAGTTCTGATGTAAGGTTAACCCCAAGTACCTGTGTCAAAATACTAACTGTACTAGCAGAAAATGTACAACCAGCAAGTCCTATCATCGTAGCTCCTACTGTAGTTAAAGCTGCTACAATCTTATCATATCCCATTAACAGTACTAAAGAAAATACAAATGGGAAAAATACAATAATGGCAAACTGTAAACCACATACTGAAGTTAAAACGGCAAATAATACCATGATAACAGAAATTGCAATTTTTTCTTTCCCTTTAAATTTCTTTACAATAGTATCTAGTAATGTTCTATAAGCAGGTATGCGATATAAAACACCATAGAATCCACCAACTATTAATACAAATATAGCCATGAACCCAAAATAAGATACTGCAGTAATTGGATATGAGAATAAATCAAATAATCCCATTTGAACGCGTCCTTGTGATACATAGCTACTTTGGAAATATGCAGCAGGTAAAATCCAACTAAGTAACATAAATACCAACATTGTAATTAGAACGACTTTTACTGTATTATGCTTTTTCATCATAATTCCCTCCCACTATCATTATACTGATTAATCAAACATTTTACAAGTACTACACTAGTATTTTTTTATGAAAATTAGATGAAAAAAAGGAAGATTTATCCTTTAAAATCATCCTTTGGCCTCATAAGCGGAAACAAAATAACATCCTTTATATTCTCTGAATTAGTAAGAAGTTGCACAATACGATCTATTCCCATTCCCCAACCACTAATTGGAGGCATACCATATTCCATTGCCTCAATATAGTCATAATCCATTGGCATTGCTTCTTCATCTCCAGACTCTTTAAGACTAGCTTGTTCTAAAAGTCTTCTCTCTTGCTCCATTGGATCTACAAGTTCTGAATAAGCATTAATAATCTCTGCTCCATTAATAACAAGCTGAAAGCGATCCGTAATTTTAGGATTATCATCATTTGCACGAGCAAGTGGCGAAAGTTCAATAGGATGCTCTGTTAAAAAAATTGGATTTACAATATGAACTCTTGCAACTTTTTTATATAACTGATCTACCAAATTACCATATCCTAAGTCCTCAAGTGGTGTCTCACTATCAATTTCAATATGATCCTCATGAATCTTTTCAAGTAGTTTTTCTTTAGTATTATAAACAGAAATATCAATATCAGAATACTTAAGAATCAAATCCCGAAAACTAACACTTTCCCATTCTCCACTCAAATCAACTTCCTTATCCCCTATTTGAATAACTAAAGTTCCAAATAAGTTCATAATAATAGTTTGTAACATTTCTCGAAGTAACTTCATGTTATCTTTATAATTAAGATAAGCACCATACCCCTCAATCATAGTAAAGTCCTGTAAATGAGTGGCATCAATTCCTTCGTTTCTAAAACATCTAGCAATTTCAAAAACTTTGGTAAAACCACCTACAATCGCACGTTTCAAATAAGTCTCAGGTGCAATTCTCAAATAAAGATTAATATCAAGGGCATTATGATGAGTAATAAATGGTTTAGCAGTCGCACCACTTGCTTTATTATTTAAAATAGGTGTTTCAATTTCTATATAACCAATTTTGTCTAAATAAGTACGAATTTCTCGAATAAAACGACTACGAAATAAAAACTTTTTCTTAGCATCATCATTAGAAATTAAATCTAAGTATCTTTGTCGATATATCATTTCAACATCAGTCGCTCCATGAAATTTCTCAGGAAGTGGCTTTAAAGCTTTCCCTAAAAATTCAAGTCTTTGAGCACGAATCGTTTTCTCCCCTGTATGAGTAGTAAAAGTCTCCCCTTCTACCCCAATAAAGTCTCCAATATCGTAATTAGCTTTAAATAAAGCATAGGATTCCTCACCAATCATATCAACTTTAACAGAAACTTGAATTTTACTATAAATATCAGAAATGGTAAGAAAACTCATTTTCCCCATCTTTCTCATCAAAATAATTCTACCAGCTACCCGTACACCAGCAGTCTCATCAGGAAGATTCCTAGCATCTACTATTTCATAATTAATAGGAAATCTCTCCGGATAAGGATTTTCTATATGAGTAAGCTTCTCTCTTCTTACTAACTCTTGTTCACTTAATTCTCGCATACTTCTAACTCCTTTTCTTTAATAGTACATCTAATAACCTCAGTATGAGCAACAAAATCATGAATGCCACATCTATCCTTACGATAACCAACCATAATAGCACTGATAATTATAAAGATATATTGTATTACCATAAAAATACTAACACCTAAAGAATAAATATCCTTAGTTCCAAAAATAGCAAACAACAAAATAATAATATCCACTAAAATTGAATTAACTAAAAATGCCCGAAATAACAACTGATTTAATGTTAATTCTTCACTATTCTTAGATATAACTCTTATTTTCATAATCTGTTTTCCAAACGTTTTCCCTTTATTATAAAATTGAAAAACGACATAGTACAAAATGTAAATAGTAATCGTAATAATAGTATTCAACCCACTTTGCTTTGCAATCTCATAACTAATATCCATACTTTGATTCATATAAGTATTAGCATCAATTTCCTGAGATAAATATTGGTTAGTAACATTCGTATTCTGAGTTGTTAACTTTTCTAAAGATTCACTATCCGTAAATGGAAAAATAACAAGTGATGAAATAAATGTTACGAAAAAAATATCAATGAAAAATGCTACTACTCGCTGAATGAATAAAGCTTTTTCATACTGTATTTTTTGTCTAGTCGTATTTACCACTTAAAATCTCCTCCCTATAACTATTTAATACTAAAATTATATCATGAATTTGAGCACATTGATATATTTTATTTTTTATCTCTCCTACACCTGCCAAGTTTTTTAAATACCATCCAATATGATTACGAATCTCCAAACAAGCAAGTTTTTCACTTTTAAATTCTACTAAATAAGAAAGATGTTTCAAACACATATCTATTTTTTCTAATGGAGTAGGAATAATCTCGCTAGTATTTCCTTCTAAATCAGAGACAACATTTTGGATAAGCCAAGGATTACCAAGGGAAGCTCTTCCAATCATAATAGCATCACATAAAGTCTCTTCTAACATTCTTCTTGCATCACTGGCTGATTTGATATCACCATTTCCAATAACAGGAATACGAACTGCCTCTTTTACCTTTTTTATAATATTCCAATCCGCTTTTCCACTATATCCTTGTGCTCTAGTCCTTGGATGAATACAAATAGCACTAGCACCAGCTTTCTCACAAATTTTAGCAACCTCCACTGCATTAATAGAATGACTATCCCAACCACTTCTAATCTTAACGGTAACAGGAACTCTAACAGCTTCTACAACAGATTTAACAATTTGACCAATCTTTTCAGGATCTTTTAAAAGTGCTGCCCCAGCTTGTGCACGTGTTGCAACCTTTGGAACAGGACATCCCATATTAATATCGATAATATCAGGTCTCATTGTTTTTTCAATATATATGGCTGATTCTATAAAAGATTCTAAATCACTCCCAAAAATTTGCTGTACAATAGGTCTTTCTTCCTCACTCATATAAAGCATATCAAGAGTCTTCTTATTCTGATAAACAATTGCTTTATCACTAACCATTTCCGCATAAATAAGTCCACAACCATATTCTTTTGCAATTCGCCTAAAAGCAGAATTAGAAATACCAGCCATTGGTGCTAAAACTACCTGATTAGGAATAACTACATCCCGAATTTTCCATTTCATCTCTAACACACTCCTACAAGACAAACCTATTATACTAGAAAAACAATACTTATACAAGAAAATACAATAAACCCCATTTCCCAAGAAATGAGGTTTAAAAATTATCAAAAATTATTTCTTTTTTTCCTTACTTGAATAACTAAAATAGTAATAAGTAATAACAAGATGAAACTTAAACCAATGATATATATATTCCTATCACTTTCATCCAAAGAACTATGAGTATTGTCATCAACTTTTGAAACAGTACCTTCACCATCGTCTGCATTTTCATCTTGTCGATAAGATAAAATATATTTTCCAAGACCAATAGTTTCAATCTCAATTTTATGATTACCAATATCTCTATAATCAAGTTCTATTAATTCATTATTATCTGTAAGTTTATAAAGAACTAAATCTTCAGTAGATAAAACATCAAGTGTCATAATAATAGAAGTGTTCTCAAAATAATTTTTAGTATCATCATCAGTTTCAAAATATACATCAAAACCTTGATATTTACCATTAAGTTTCTTCTTAATAGTATCTTTTAATTTTAATTGTTTATAACCCAAAGAACCATTTTTTTGAATCATATTATTTGGAATTTTAACACTAATGATTCCTGTCTTAAATGTACTATATTGAGGTTGCTCTTTCTGAGTTTGAGAACCATTATCATAATTAGAATTAGATTCTACAAAAATACTAGGCTTTGTAATAACAGAGGGTACATTAGAAACAGATGGTTGTTCTGGAACAATACTTGGATTAGATGGTTGAATAGGATCTTCCATCACACCTGGACCAGATGGCCTACTAGGATCATGATATCCTGGATTCTTCTTAATCCAGTTTACTCTAGCTAAAGCACTACCTTTATTTCCTGCCTCATCTACAAACTCGAATGTAAATTCTCCATTTTTCACGAATGTATAAGTATTCTTAGAATCATTATTGATAACTTTTACATTTTGTTTGTTAAATTGAATTTTTGCAACAACATTTTGATCTGTCACTGACATAATATTATAAGTAATAGTAGCCTTTGGTATTTCTTTATCAATCCAATTAACCTTTGCTATAGCTTCTCCTTTATTACCATTATTATCAATAAATTCAAATGTAAATTCTCCATTTTTTGTAAATATATATGTATTCTTACCATCATTATTAGTAATTTTTACATTATCTTTATTAAAATGAATCATTGCTGTAACATTTTGATTGGTTAAAGTTGAAATATCATAACTAACACGGAAAGCAAATTTCTCTTTTTCAATCCAATCTACTTTTGCACTTGCTGTTCCCTTATTTCCTGCTTTATCTTGGAATTCAAATACAAATTCGCCATTCTTTGTGAATGTATAAGTATTAGAACCATTATTATTGATAATACTAACATCTTCTTTATTGAATTTAATAGTAGCTATTACATCCTTATCCGTTACTGTTGGAATATCATAGGTAATCACTGCTTGTGGTACTTCTTTATCAATCCAAGTAACTTCTGCTTTAGCACTGCCTGTATTTCCAGCTTCATCTACAAATTCAAATGTAAATTCTCCATTTTTTGTAAACGTATAAGTATTAGAACCGTTATTATTAGTAATACGAGCTCCTACTTCATTTAAATGAATCGTTGCTACTACATCTTGATTCGTTAATTTTATAGTACTGTAAGAAACAATAGCAATTGGCGCTTCCTTGTCAATCCAAGTAACTTCTGCTTTAGCACTACCTGTATTTCCTACTTCATCAATATACTCAAATGTAAATTCCCCGTTTTTTGTAAACGTATAAGTATTAGAACCATCATTATTAAGAATTCTAACATCTTCTTTATTAAACTCAATAGTAGCAATCACATCTTTATTTGTCATATTTGTAGTACTATAAACAATTCTAGAAGCAAGTTCTTCTTGACTAATCCAATCTACTTTTGCCTTTGCAGTTCCTTTATTTCCTACTTTATCTTGGAATTCAAATATAAATTCTCCATTTTCTGTAAAGGTATAAGTATTTTTTCCATTATTATTTAAAATAGTTACATTTTGCTCATTAAATTGAACTGTCGCTACTATATTTTTATTTGTTAATTTATTAATATCATAGGTAATAGTAGCTTGTGGAGCCTCCTTATCAATCCAATCAACACGAGCAATAAAAGATCCAATATTTCCAGCTTCATCTGCATATTCAAATGTAAATTCTCCATTTTCTGTAAAGGTATAAGTATTCTTACCATTATTATTAGTAATTCTTGCATTCTTTTTATTTAATCGAATAGTTGCTACTACATCTTTATTTGTTAAATCAGTAATACTATAAGAAACAGTAGCTTTTACAGGTTCTTTATCAATCCAATTAACCTTAGTAGGCATCTTACCTATATTTCCAGCTTCATCCACAAATTCAAAAGTAAATTCCCCATTTTCTGTAAAGGTATAAGTATTTTTACCATTGTTATTAGTAACTCGTACATTTTGCTTATCAAAACGAATAGTTGCTACTACATTTTGATTTGTTTTATTAGCAATATTATAGATGACTGTTGCCTTTGGTGCTACACGATCAATCCAATTAACACGTGCAGTAGCAGAACCTATATTTCCTGCCTGATCAATATATTCAAAAGTGAATTCTCCATTTTCCTTAAATGTATAACTACATCTACCATTATTATTAGTAATTGCTACACCTACATCAGAAAATTCAATAGTCGCTACTACATCTTGATTAGTTAGTTTTGTTGTACTATAAGAAATATTTGCAATAATACCTTCCTTCTGAATCCAATTAACACGTGCAGTAACAGAACCTATATTTCCTGCCTTGTCTTGGAATTCAAATGTAAACTCTCCATTTTCTGTAAAAGTATAAGTATCTTTTCCATCATTGTTAATAATAGTAATATCTTCACTAGCCCCAGTTAAAGTAGCAGTAACATCTTCATTAGTTGGACGAGTTGTACTATATAAAACTTTAGCTATTGGTGCTTCTTTGTCTATAATACTAACAACAGCTGCAGTAGAACCTTTATTTCCCGCCTTATCCTGGTACTCAAATGTAAATGTTCCATTTTCTGCAAATGTATAAGTATTTTTTCCATTATTATTAAGAATTCTAACATCGCTCTCATCAAAAGCAATACTTGCTATAACATCTTTATTTGTTAAACCATTTTCACTATATGTGATAATAGCTGCTGGAGCTTTTTTATCAATCCAAGTAACTTCTGCTACAGCAACACCTTTATTACCAGCTGGACCAACATATTTAAATTCATAGGTTCCATTTTCTGTAAAGATATGTGTATTTCCACCTTCAATAGTTACATTTTCCTTATCAAAAGTAATAGTTGCTACAACATCCTTATTAGTTGGACTTGTAGTACTATAAATAATAGTCGGCATAGCAAGTGTCCTATCAATATAGTCCACTTTAGCTAGTACTGTACCAGTATTTCCAGCTTCATCTTCAAACTCAAATGTAAATGTTCCATTTTCAGTAAATGTATAAGTATTTTTTCCACCATTATTAGTAATTTTAACATTATCTTCATTAAATTTAACGGTCGCTACCACATTTTTATTTGTTGGATTTTTAGTACTATATTCAACTGTTGCAATAGGAGCAATTTTATCAATCCAATCTACTTTTAATGTTTTAGACCCTGCATTTCCGTATGGTCCTATAAATTTAACTTCTTTTGTACCATTTTCAGTAAATGTATAAGCATATTTTTCTCCTAGTGCGAGTGTTTGAATCGTATTACCATTTTCATCTACAATCCTTGTTTTATCTCTGTCAAAACTTATTTCTGCTGTTACCTTTTGATTGGTTGGTTTCGTTGTATTATAAGTTACAGTTGCAGTTGGTAACGTTTTAATTATCCAATCTACTTTTGCCTTTGCAGTTCCTTTTTTACCATAATTATCTTCAAACTCAAATGTAAACTCTCCATTTTTTTCAAATATATAAGTATCTTTTCCACCATTGTTTGTAATCGTTATTTCTGTACTTGGATTTACCAATTTAGCTGTTACTTTTTGATTAGTATTACTTTTAATATCATATTCTATTTCTGCTGTTGGTACTTTACGATTAGAAATATCTTCATACAAATTAATCATAGAAATAGCTGCAAATATATCATATGTTTCCATTTCAAATTTAACATATTGTCCTTCTACACCATTTTTAAAATTAATTGTTTTTAAATCTACTGTTTGTTCACAATTTTCTACTCTTCCAGCCTGTGTCCAGTTTTCTCCATCCATACTTACATATACAGTAGCATTTTTAGTATAAATAGGGTCTGCATGACTATATTTTTTTTGAACAAACTCTAAAGCAGAGATAATTTTAGGCTCATCGAGTTTAATTGTTAAGAATGGTTTTACTTTTTGTTGTAATACAGAGTATCTAAAATCGGTATGCCATAATGTATCTGGATTTCCATCAATCGCATTTGGTGCATAAAAAGGTCTTGAAGAATCAACTGATTGAGTAGAAAAAGCATGCATAGTTAAATGCTTTATCGGAATATATCTTCTTGTAGCAGGCTGATTATCCTCTGTAAATTGGTACTCTATTGCATCACTTGCTGCTGTAAGTCCAGTTGCACGTCTTCTAACAAGTAAAGTTTTGTCTCCTTTAACATTAGGTTCTTTATCCTTATATGATGTCCAAACATCATCTGAAGAAACCTTCCATTCAAGACTATCCTTTTCTGGTTGTGCAATTGGTCTATTTTCTAAATCATTCAAATAACCTCTACCTGGTGTAGTGCCCTTTCTAATATTGATAGTATACTCTGTTTTATCATTACCTAAAACAATTTTAATATTGTCTTTTTCATTAACTTTTTCAAGTTCTGCTGCAGATAATGTATGACTATCTGTAATAACACTTTGCCATGTAGCTCCAGAATCAATACTATATTTCCAATTTATATTTTTATACTCATCATATAATGCAATAGTTCCTGGAGTTGCACCATCAAAAGCGAATGATGCTACTGTTTTTGCAGTTGTATCTTCATAAAAATTGAAAGCTCTAGCTGCAATCCAATTTCCATTTGTTCTATCAGCAACTATTTTTACATATTGAACTTTTTGAATACCTTCAATATCAAAGCTTTTTATATTCGCCATTGCTTGCGTTAAATTATCTGCATTATTCTTATAAGTTAGACCTTTCTCTTGTGTAAGGATGGTCCAATTTTCTCCGTCCATACTTCCATAAATCGTTCCATCATAGATTTTTCCATTTCCACCACCTGCTGGAACGTATTCTACTGCAGATATATGATATGGTTGGTCTAGTTTTACAGTAATAAAACGTTTCG
>CAMNSB010000008.1 GCA_946554325.1 uncultured Mycoplasmatota bacterium | reverse complement strand
AAGAGTCAAATGAGACAAGTAAAAAGGAAGAGATTATAGGACTTTATGATAAAGAATTATATGATGAAATGATGGAGTATCACAAATTAAAACATGCAAGAGAAGATGGAATAGAACAAGGGAGGAAAGATGGGATAGAACAAGGATTAAAACAAGGTGCAAAGGAAAATAGTAAGAAAATTGCGAAAGAAATGTTAGAAGCAAATGAGCCTATTTCTAAAATACAGTTATATACTTCACTATCTATAGAAGAAATAGAAAAATTAAAAGTGATTGATAAAAAATAAATTGGAGGTTAGGAACTTTATGATTGTAGGTGTTTTGGTACAACTTTCTAGTAAGAGTGTTGATAAAATTTTTGATTATAAAGTTCCTTTTGAGTTAGAATCTTTTATAAAAATAGGAATTCGGGTGGAGGTTCCTTTTGGACATCAAAAATTAGAGGGCTTTGTTTTAGAAATAAAGAATAAAAGTTTGCTTTCTTTAAAAGAGATTATTCGGGTTGTTGATCAAGATGTTATTTTAAATGAGGAACTTATACAACTTGGAAAAGTTATGCAAGAGAGGACTCTTTCTTCTTTAATTTCTTGTTATCAGGTTATGCTTCCTAAAGCCTTGAAGGCAAAAAAAGGAACACATGTTACATTAAAATATGATACTTATTACCGATTGGGAGATATTTCAGAGTATAAGCTTCATACAAGGCAACAAGAGATTGTGGATTGTTTTCAGGATCATCATTATGTCAAAAAAGAAGTGTTATGTGCTATTTCCAGAAGTAGTGTTAAAACATTAGAAGAGAAGCATATTTTGATTCCTTTTCAGAGAGAACATTATCGACTTTCTTATGAGGATAGGCCTTTTTGTAAGAACCCTTTAACAAGTGAACAACAAAGGGTAGTAGAACGTGTTCGTCGTGGCAGGTGTGATGATGTTTATTTATTATTTGGCGTTACTGGTAGTGGGAAGACAGAAGTTTATATGGAGTTAATCGAAGATGTGTTAAATCAGGGAAAGACAAGCATTGTGTTGGTTCCTGAGATTTCTCTTACCCCACAAATGATTGAACGATTTGAAAGACGTTTTGGTTCGCAGATTGCTGCTTTTCATAGTGCTTTATCTGATGGTGAAAAGTACGATGAATGGCGAAGAATTTGTAAGGGGGATGCTAAAATTGTAATTGGTGCTAGAAGTGCTATTTTTGCACCTGTTAAAGATTTAGGAATTATTATTGTAGATGAAGAGCACAGTGATTCTTATAAACAGGAAGACTCTGCTCCTAGATATAGTGCGATTGATATTGCTTTGGAACGTGGTAAATACCATCATTGTCCTGTTATTTTGGGAAGTGCTACGCCCTCTCTTTCTTCTTATGCTAGAGCTCAAAAGGGTGTTTATCAACTATTAGAATTACCAAATAGAGTGAATCAACAAAGTTTACCTACTATTTTTACTGTTGATATGAATCAAGAGTTTAAAAGTGGAAGTCGGCATGGTCATTTTTCTATCATTTTAATTCAAAAAATAAAGGAAAAGTTAGAACGGGGAGAACAGGTTATTTTGCTTTTAAATAGACGAGGATACTCTTCTTTTGTTACTTGTAAAAATTGTGGCTATACTGTTAAATGTCCTCATTGTGATATTACTTTAACTTATCATAAAGTTTCCTCTATGTTGCGTTGTCACTATTGTGGGTATGCAGAAAAAAACATTATTAGATGTAGCCAATGTCATGAAGAAGCTTTAACTCCACTTGGTGTTGGAACTGAGAAGATAGAAGAAGAGTTAAAGTCTATGTTTGCTCATGCAAAAATTTTAAGAATGGATGTCGATACTACTAGTCGTAAGGGGATGCATCAGAAAATGATTACAGCATTTCAAAATAGAGAATATGATATTTTGCTTGGGACTCAGATTGTTGCGAAAGGACTTGATTTTTCTAATGTTACTTTGGTAGGAGTTATTAATGCAGATACTTCTTTAAATATTCCAGATTTTAGAAGTAGTGAAAATACTTTTTCTCTTTTAAGTCAAGTGGCAGGTAGAAGTGGTCGTAGTAAGAAAAGTGGAGAGGTCGTTATTCAGACTTTTAATCCTACTCATTATGCGATTTCTTATGTTCAAAAACATGATTACTTAGGTTTTTATCAGGAAGAGATGAAAATAAGAAGACTACTGAAATATCCACCTTATTATTATTTAGTATACATAAAGCTTAGTGGTAAAGACTATAATTTATTAGAAAAAGAGGGAATAAAAATTAGAAAGAGTTTAGAAAAATATTTAAAAGATACCATTATCTTAGGTCCATCTCCTGCTTTTGTTTTTAAAGTTAATCATATTTATCGATATGGAATTATACTAAAATATAAAAAAGAGGAGCATTTGTATGAGGCTTTAAAACTAATGGATGAACATTATCTAAATCATAATCAGATAAAAGTTGATATTAATTTTAATCCTATTCATTTTTAATACCTTGTAAAATTTGTCTATTTTTGTTATACTTTAAATGAAAATAAGGTGGTGATTTCATGGTTATGTTAGAAAAAATTTTAAGACGTGCAGACGCTTTAGAATTTTTATATGAAGTACTCCTTTGTGATCGCTTTCAAAAGAAAGATTGTTTTGATTTTTCTTATCCAAAAGAAGAATTTCCTTTTATTATTGCTATGGATGCTTTGGTGAAATATGCTATTTTATTTGATACAGAAGATTTAGTGGATGAGTATATTTTACAACTTAGACGTTTTATGAAGAAGGGGTTTAATTATGAGAGCTTTTTAGATGGGGTTTATCGAAGTTTAGGAAGAATTACTTCTGTTATTTTAAATATTGAGTTAGATGATATAGAAACTCCTTCTGCTAAGAGAAAGATTCTTGCTTATATTTATCAACGTTATATTACAAATGGTTATTTGTTTCATAGTTTTCCCTCTACCTTTTACTCTGATGTTTTAAAAAATGGAATGGATCCTCTTCATTATAGTTTTTCACGAGATACTTTTTTAGAAGTGAAAAAGATTTTTTCTTCTCATCATCATAAAGATATTATAACAAAAGATTTTTCTGATACTTCTTATATTAGTCTTACTGATTCCTTTTTAGATGCTTATCATTATGCTTTTTCTGCACCTTCTTATTTATCTCAGTTAGGCTCCTTATCTTCTTATATGATGGATGAGAAAAAATATGATCGAGGGGCTTACTTTCGGAAAGATTTTAAAGCGAGTTATTCTAATCTCTTACAGTTATGTCGTGATTTAGAACTTTCTAATTCGGAAGCTACTTTTCTTTCTACTACTTTTGTAGAGGAGTGGAAAAGGCTTGATATCAGTAATTCTTTTCCTACTATTTTATTTATTAAACGTTCTTTAGTTGGAGAGAATTATTTATCGGAGTATCGTACTATACTTGAACGATGTGAGGCAGAGGATCTTGCTTATTCTATTGGAAGAATTTTTACTCCTCGAATTGTGAGTCGAAAGCAATATAATCCCATAAAACCTTGTGATGTTCAAATTGTACGTTTTCTTAGTTATTCGGATGTTTTTCATAATAGTCAAGATTTTGCTTTTAAAAATGATCAAGCATGTGATATGATAAAAGAAGAAGTACCAGAAAGAGTGTATGTTCGAAATGAAGTGGCTAATGCCTATGGAGGAGCCTCTGTTCTTGCTCTTCTTGGAGTGTTGCTTATTACATTAGGAACTGTTATTACCATTGTTTTAGCAGCTTATGGGGGATGATGATATGGAAAAAAAAAGAATTGTTTTTATGGGAACACCTGAGTTTAGTGTACCTGTTTTAGAAGGGATACTTGAACACTATCATGTTGTTGCAGTTGTTACACAACCTGATAAAAAAATAGGAAGGCGTCAGAAAATTTCTTTTTCGCCAGTAAAAGAGCTTGCTATAAAGCGAGATATTCCAGTTTTACAGCCTGTTAAGATTAAAAAGGAGTATGAAGAGATTTTATTGTATCAACCAGATATTATTATTACTTGTGCTTATGGGCAAATCATTCCCACTTCCTTACTTGTTGCCCCAAAGTATGGTTGTATTAATGTTCATGCCTCACTTTTGCCAAAACTTAGAGGTGGTGCGCCTATTCATAAGGCTATTATAGATGGTTATTTGGAAACGGGTATTACTATTATGTATATGGATGAAAAAATGGATCAGGGTGATATCATTACACAAGTAAAAACTGACATTTTAGATAGTGATGATTTAGAGAGTCTTCATGATCGGTTAAGTCTTATGGGAAGAGATTTACTTTTAGAGACTTTGCCTTCTATTTTTCGAGGGGAAAATCCTCGTATCAAGCAAAGTGAAGAACTTGTTACTTATGCTTATAATATTACACATGAAGAAGAAAAAATTGATTTTCATAAAAGTAGACGAGCTGTATTTAATCAAATTAGAGGACTTTCGCCTGCTCCAGGAGCTTATACTATGTTAGAGGGAAAAACATTAAAAGTGTACAAAAGTGAGATCGGGGAAGAAAAAACTTTTTCTCAAACTGGAGATATTGTTCATATATATAAAGATGGTATTGGAGTTTCTTGTTTAGATGGAGAAATTATTTTAAAGGAGATTCAATTAGAAGGTAAAAAGAAAATGATGGTTCGTGATTATTTAAACGGGGTAGATAGAGAAAAGTTAAAATCATTAAGAATGGAATAGGGTAAATATGAAGAAAGATACAAAAAATAAAAAGAAGTCAAAATTTTTAGAATTTTTTTCGGTTCTTTGGTCTAGTGAGCGAGGACGAGCCCTTCTTTTCTTTTGTTTTTATGCTCTCTTTTTTATATTTGTGGCTTCATTTGTCCGGACTTCTCATCATGTGGCATCTTCGTTCCCAAAAGATGAGTATAATCAGTCAAAACAAAAAGATAATTCTTATTCCTATCATTTTACTCTAATTGAAAAAGAAAATTATCATTTTCGTTATCTTGTTACAGCAGGAGAAGATGTTTCTTTATATGAAGGAGATCGATTAGATAAAAAAGAGTTATTTACTACCTCGCATAATTTTCTTGTTACTTCTTATTATCGGGATGGGGATCTTTTTGTGAAAAAACAAAATGATTTATGGATTTCTTCTGATAATCCTTATCTTTTTTCTGAGTTTTATTCTGTTTCTACTATACAAAAAGTATTAAAGCAAGCAAGTCTCTCTTCTCGAACAGAATATAGCAGTGGAGAATATGAGTTAAAGTTTACCATATCTACAAAATTACTTTTAAAAGTTTTAACGGGTGAAGATATTATGCTTTCAGATGATCTTAATGAAGTAGTGCTTTTACTGGATCATACACAAAATGTTGTTTCTGTTCGGTATGATTTAACGAATTATTATACTTATATACAAAAGATTCCTCAAAAGTTACATTTGGAGTTTCAGTATTCAAAATTTGGTGATATTTTAGAGATAGCAAAGCCTTAACTATCTCTTTTGTGTTATAATAGTTATATTTAGATTTGGATGTGATAGTTATGAATATTTATGATTTAACAAAAGAAGAACTTATTTGTTACTTTTTGTCTATTGGTGCTAAGAAATATCATGCAGAAGAGATGTATCGGTGGTTGTATCAGAAAAAGATTAAAGACTTTAGTGAAGTTACAAATATTAAAAAGGATATTTTAAAACAGGTTCAAAAAGATTTTTCCTTGGGGAGTATTTCTGTTGTTCAGGTTGAGAGGGATACAGACGTTTCTAAGTATTTATTTGAGTTATCGGACTCTTGTCATGTGGAAGCTGTTTTGATGATGCATGATTATGGAAGAAGCATTTGTGTTTCTAGTCAAGTTGGTTGTAATATGGGATGCAAGTTTTGTGAGAGTGGGAGAAGAAAAAAAGTTCGTAATTTAAAGGCTTCTGAGATGGTAGAACAAATATTAAAGGTAGAAGAAGATTTAGGAAAGAGAATTAGTCATGTTGTAGTAATGGGAATTGGAGAACCTTTTGATAATTATGACTCATTCATTCAATTTGTAAAGATTATTAATGATCCCTTAGGACTTCAAATAGGTAGTAGGCATATTACCGTTTCTACCTGTGGTATTATTCCTAAAATAGAGGAATTTAGCTTATTTCCGTATCAAGTAAATCTTGCTATTAGTCTTCATGCCCCTAATGATTTATTACGTAGTCGTCTTATGCCAATTAATAAAGTATATCCTTTAAAAGAGTTAATGATTTCTTTAAAAAAATATAGTGAAAAGACATCTAGAAGGCTTACTTTTGAATATATTTTACTTAAAGATATTAATGATAGTGAGCATTATGCTTTAGAACTTGCTAATTTAATTAAGGGAATGAATGCATATGTTAATTTAATTCCTTATAACAGTACAGAAAACTTGGGGTTTTTTAGAAGTGATGCCTTTCAAATTATGAAGTTTTATGATATACTGAAAAAGAATCATATAAATGTAACAATTAGACGTGAATTTGGCAGTAACATTAGTGCTGCTTGTGGGCAACTTAGAAGCAAGAAGGAGGAGTTATGAAATCTTTTTATTTAACCGATGCTGGCAAAGTAAGAGATCATAATGAAGATAGTGTTATTATTGTGAAAAATGCTAAGGGTAATTATTTAATGGCTGTTGCTGATGGAATGGGAGGACATTCTGCAGGAGAGGTAGCCTCTAGTATTGCTATTAGCTATTTAGGAAAACACTTTAATGAAACATTTTTTTCTATGAATAAAATGGATGCAGTTAATTGGATTCGTGATAGTGTGAGTGAAATTAATACTTTGATATTTCAATATGAAAAAGAACATCCAGAAAGTAAAGGGATGGGTACTACTTTAGTACTTAGTATTTTAACAAAAGATTATATATTATTTGGTAATATTGGAGACTCTAGTGGATTTGTTGTTAAAGATTCTCATTTACATAAAGTTACTTATGATCATACTTTGGTTAATCTTTTGGTTTCTGCTGGAGAACTTACTAAAGAAGAAGCAAAAGATCATCCTAAGAAGAATGTACTTATGAAAGCACTTGGTGCTAATGATCCAATTGAGGTAGATATATTTGATTGTGATATGGATATTAGTGAGATACTACTTTGTAGTGATGGACTTACTAATATGCTAGAGCAAGATCAAATTGAGAGAGTCTTAACGGGGGATACTGATATCGAAGATACTGTTATTAAGTTGATTCGAAAGGCTAATAATAGGGGTGGTACTGATAATATTTCGGTTGCATATTTGATTTTAGAAGAAGAGGGTGAACGCTAATGGTAACAAAGGGGCAAAAGATTAACGATCGCTATGAGATAATTAGAAGTATTGGTGAAGGTGGCATGGCTAATGTCTATCTTGGATATGATATGATACTAGATCGGAATGTGGCTATTAAGATACTAAGAGGAGATTTATCAAACGACGAAAAGTTTGTAAGACGTTTTCAGCGTGAGGCACTTTCCGCTTCTAGTCTTTCTCATCCTAATATTGTAGAGATGTATGATGTTGGAGAAGATGATGGACTCTACTATATTGTGATGGAATATGTGGAAGGGAAAACCTTAAAACAACTCCTTAAGAGACGAGGTTCTCTTACTATGAGTGAAGCGATTGATATTATGCTTCAGTTAACAGATGGTATGGCTCATGCTCATGATAGCTATATTATTCATAGAGATTTGAAACCACAGAATATTATGATAGAAGATGACGGTCAGATTAAGATTACTGATTTTGGTATTGCTATGGCACTCAATAGTACTCAGCTTACACAAACAAATTCTGTAATGGGTTCTGTTCATTACTTGCCTCCTGAACAAGCAAGTGGGAAGGGCTCTACTATTAAAAGTGATATTTATTCTATGGGAATTATCTTTTATGAACTTTTATCAGGAAGTCTTCCCTTTCGTGGGGATAATGCAGTAGAAATTGCTCTAAAACACATGAAAGAGCCTCTTCCTACTTTAATGAAGGAAGACTCTTCCATTCCACAAAGCATTCAAAATATTATCTTAAAATCTACTGCTAAAAATCCTAAAAATCGTTATGCAAATGCTAGAGATATGCATCAAGATTTATTAACGGCACTTGATGATGATAGGATTAATGAAGAACCGTATGAGTATAAGTACCCAGAGCATGACCAAGAGTCTTCTACCAAATCTTTAAAAAAACTTGAAGAAAAACAAGAGGAATTAGAAGAATTAGAAGAAGATAAAAATGCGAAAAAAAGAAAAATTCTTATTATTGTTTTATCATCTATTTTTGGAGTTATTGCGATTAGTTTGATTTCTATTTTTCTAATTATTCCAAAACTTACTGAGAAAAAGAGTATTCGTATTCCTGATGTTAGTGATATGAGTGTTTCTAAAGCAGAAAAAAAACTTCAAGATCAAGGCTTTAAAGTGGCTACTAATATTAAAACTGTTAATTCAGATAAAATTAAAAACGGAAGAGTAGTCAAAACTAATCCAGCAGCAGGGCGTTATGTAAAAGAGGGAACTGTTATTACACTTTATAAATCTAAAGGTGAGAAGACTTATACTATTGAGGACTATACTGGTAAGAATTATATTGAAATACAAACAGAACTTGAAAAAGTTTATCATTTAGAGGTTACTGTTGAGAAAAAGGCAGTGGAAGATGGTACGAAGTATGATGATGATCAATTAATTATTGGGCAAAGTCTAGCAAGTGGTTCGAAAGTAAAAAAAGGAGATTCTATTATTCTTTATATTCCAGATATTGTAGATAGTTATCCTGATATGTTAAAAGAGGGATGGAATCTTGATGATGTAGAAGCCTTTTGTAGTAAATATGGTATTACTTTACAAACTAATTTTCAAGAGACAAATAGTTATGAAGAAGGAAAAGTAATTAGTCAATCTCGATCTTTTGGTAGTCCTATTGTAAAGGGAACTACTTTAACTGTTACTATTGCTAAGAAACAGACAGAAAAACCTACTACACCATCTACTGATAAAGATAATTCTAATACAGAAAAACCAAATGGTGGTAGTAGTGGAACAAGTGGCAATAACGGAGGAAGTAGTAGTACTGGTGGTAGTGGTAATACTACTACAACACCAAATTCGGGGCGTTAATTTAGGTATGAATATGATTGGAACTATTATAAAAATTAATTGTGATATACATAATGTTTTATGTGATAATAAAATTTATTCATGTAAGTGTAGAGGTATTTTCAGGCATAAGCATATTGTGCCTTTAGTTGGTGATACAGTAGAGATTAATGAGAAAGACTGTATGATAGAAAAAGTATTACCACGTAGGAATGAATTTTTAAGACCTCCTGTTAGTAATATAGATCAAGGAATTTTAATTACTAGTTTAAAAAGTCCTAATTTCTCTTTCTTTCTTTTAGATAAACTTTTGATTTTAATGGAATTACATCATTGTCAAAGTATTATCTGTATTACCAAGGTGGATTTATTAAACAAGTTAGAACAGGAAAAAATAAAACCTTACTTAGAATATTATCAAAAAATAGGCTATCCAGTTGTCTTTAATACTGATATTTTTCAAATTAAGAAAATTTTGAATCATAAGACAAGTGTTTTTACAGGACAGACGGGGGCTGGAAAATCTACACTTTTAAACAGACTTAATCCAGATTGGAATTTAAAAGTAGGAGAAATTTCTCTTTCCCTTGGAAGAGGAAAACATACTACACGTATGACTGAACTTTTTTTGCTAGATGATGGTAAAGTTCTAGATACTCCAGGGTTTTCTGCTCTTGAGTTTCAGGAATACTCTGATGAGCAAATTAGAGAGGCTTTTATTGAATTTGAAAATTATCCCTGTCCTTTTAAAGATTGTTCTCATACTAATGAAGGGGAGTGTGCTGTAAAGGCGGCAGTAGAAGATAAAAAGATATTAGAGAGTCGTTATCAGTCTTATCTAAAGTTATTAGAAAGGAGATTTTAAAATGCTTATTTCGGCATCGTTTTTAACAAGTAAGAATATTCCACAAGATCTTACCAAACTTAATGATACGGATACAGATTTTATTCATGTAGATGTTATGGATGGGAAGTTTGTGAAGAGTCGTAGTTTACCATTTAAAGAAATGAGGCATATTTATAAATATACATCAAAGAGATTAGATATTCATTTGATGGTGGAGAAACCTGAAAAGTTTATTCCAGATTATGCAAAACTTAATGCAGAGTATATTACTTTTAATATGGAAATGGATTCTGATATTGAATCTTGTTTAAAATTAATTCAAAGCTATGGTATTAAATGTGGTCTTGCTTTGTCTCCTGATAGCAAAGTTTCTGATTTAGTTCCTTATCTACCTCTTTTAGATTTAATTTTAATACTTGGAGTTTATCCTGGATATGGAGGACAAGAATTTATAGATGAGACTAAAGAGAAAGTATTGGAAGTAAAAACGCTTTTAAAAGAGTATAAAAGTAATGCAAAAATTAGTGTTGATGGTGGGATTAATCAGGTTACGAGAAAGAAAGTTTCGAAAGCAGATATCATAGTAGCTGGAAACTATATTTTAAGCTCTTCTAATTATCAGGAAGCAATTGATCTTTTAAGATGAGTGATAAGTTTTTGAAAGTACTTTTAAAGTGATTTATATTTTGATATAATTGGTTAAGAATAAAGGAGATGATAGTTGTGAATCATAGTGAAAATCCTAATACAAATATGAATACTAATGCTAATACCAATCCTAATCCTAATCCTAATCCTAATCCTAATCCTAATCCTAACCCTAACCCTAATCCTAATCCTAACCCTAATCTTGTTACTAATACAACTCCTATCAATAATGGTGTTGTTGGAACTGGACAAAATAATAATACTCAAGTACCTGTAAATAATAATCCTTCCAATGTTCAAGTTCAAACCACTGCACAAGTTGAACCACAAGTAGTAAAACAAACTACTGTAACAGGAGGGCAAGTTCCACCAACTGTGAATCAAGTTGTACCCAACCCTCCTAAACCAGAGAAAAAACCAGGAAAATTTCGCTATTTTTTATTAATTGTATTCTTTATTTTTCTTTTAGCACTTGTTTGGTTTTTGCCAGATATTCGTAAATATGTGTTGGATAAGAAAATGGCTGCACAGGAGGAAGTAATACATGGTACATTAAAATGTGTTTATGAAGAAGAGGATGAAGATCTTACTACTTTATATACTAGTGAGTTTAAAGTGGAAAATAATAAGGTGAAAAGTTATATTTCTACTGTTGAGACTAAGGGCTCTGATAATAGTGCCTTAGAACTTGAAAAACTCAATACAGAATGTGAGTTATTGAAGGATATGACTTTAAAAGTAGCAGGAGTACAAACTACTTGTAGTCTAAATTCTAGAAAACAGATTAATAAGCAGGAGATTGATTATAGTAAGGTAGATAAAGATGGACTTAGCTCTGCTTACAGTGAAGCTGGTGGAGTAATGCCAGATTATGAACTTAATCAGGATGCTAGAGAAATAAAGAAAGAAATGGTACTTGCTAGATATAGTTGTGTTGTAAATTAGTTTACACAATATTTTTGGTAAAAAATGTAAAAAGTTGTAAAACTTCTTGTCTATATGTTACACTTATATATGCAAGGAGTTTTATAATGAAGAAATTTATTTACATTGTAGATTGCTTGATTGTTCTTTTAATTCCTCTATGTATCATAACGGGAGTAAAAGAGGATGTTCAAGTGGTAAAAACTACACTTGATATTAAAAAAGTGAATAGTCTGAAACTAATTACAAATATTGATTTAAAAAATACTGATTTTGTATCAGAAGAAGAAAAAGATGAAACATCAGAAGTAAAAGAAGAAAATTTAGAAGAAGTGAATGAAAAGGCAGTATCTATAGAAGAAAAAGAGGAAGTTATAGATAATAGTACTACTTCTGTTGAGGTTGTAGAGGAAGTGCCAGAACAAAATGTTTCTAATGATATTTTAGATACACTTGTTGGTAGTATGAGTGGGTATGGTCCTGATTGTAATGGATGTAGGGGGTATACTTCTAGTGGTTATTCTATTAAGAATAATATCTATTATCAAGATTCCACTTATGGCTCTGTACGTATTTTAGCAGGAGATAGAAGCTTGAAATTTGGAAGCATTGTTCGAGTAAAAAATTCTAAGTTAGGAGAGTTTATTGGAATTGTATTAGACCGAGGTGGTTCTGTTGGAATTGGTAGAGCACATTTATTTGATTTGTTGTTTTCTTCTGAAAAAGAGGCACAACTATACGAAGTTTCTTACAATGTTTCCTTTGAAGTATTGAGATATGGTTATTAATCAATAAGATTAGAGATTTGTTCTAATCTTATTGTTTTGTATTATTAAAAAGTCATAAAGTTAGTTACTTTATGAATAAGAATATTTTGATATTATATAAGAATAAATAAAATATATTGACTAAGATTTCGACTGTTATCAACGTTGTCACAATTTATCACATAATGTAGAATACATGAAAAAAATCGACAAATATTTGACTATAAATAATATTTTTTGTTTTCTACATGTTTACTTTTTAAAAGAAAACTTAATGATTATCATTGAAAGTCTATCTCATTTATTATATAATTTATGCATACTAGAGAGAAGTTTATAAGTATTTATTAGGGTCATAAAGTAACCACCTTTATGATATAAAACAGAAGATAAAATGGTATTAAAATGAATATAAATATGAATAGATGAGGGATAATATGAAAGAACGAAATAGAAGAAAAAGAATAGCCCAAAAGTATAGTCTGGCTTTTTTTACAGGTGTTTCTGTATTTCTTTTTGTAATACTAGGTGGAATCAGTTATGCTTTCTTATCGCAAGTATTAAAGGGAACGAAAGAAAATGAAGTAGTAGCAGGAACTCTTGCTATCGAATATAAAGATAAAAAGACGATTTCCTTAGATAATATTTATCCGATGAGTGATGAAAGAGGTATGATGTTAGATTCCTACCAGTTTAGTGTGGAAAATACAGGAGATGTAAAAGCCTTATATGATATTTCTCTAGAAGAAGATAAAAGTACCATGAATCATTCTTACTTAAAATATTCCCTAAAAAGAAATAATGAAGAGTGGAGTGAACCAAAAGTACTAGATAGTTTGAAATTAAGAGAACAAATAGAACTAGAAGTAAGAAGTAAAGATAGTTATGAATTAAAAATGTGGATGGATGAGAAAGTTGGCAATGAAGGGCAGAATAAAGTCTTTAAAGCAAGAGTCGTAATCTCTAGTGTTCAAAGCAATGCTTCTTCTAAAGATGTAACACCACCAGTGATTAAGTTAAAGGGAAGTTTGTCTGAAAGTATTGAACAAAATAAAGAATATATTGATTTAGGAGTAGAAAGTATCGTTGACGATAAAGATACTTTAAATAAAGAAGATATAAAAGTAACTTATGAATATTATGATGGAGAAAATACCAAAGAAGTAGAGAACATTGATACCTCCAAACTAGGAGTATACTATATTACTTATACCATTTCTGATAAAAGTGGAAATATAGGAAAGATTATTCGAAGTGTCAATATCTATAAGAAGAATACAATCCCACCAGTGATTAGATTAAATGGTAATAACTTAATAGCCATAAAAAGAGGAGAAGCATATTCAGAACTTGGAGCCAGTGCCAGTAGTGGAGAAGCTAATCTAACTAATAGAGTAGTAACAGTTGGAAAAGTAAATACAAATAAGTCTGGAAGTTATGAGATTAAGTATTTAATCACGGATAATGATGGAAATACAGCAAGTATCGTAAGAATAGTTAATGTCATTCATATTACGAGTGATGTAAAGACAGATATCAAACTAGATTTACCCAATAAACCAACAGACAAAGTCAAACTAGAAGGAGAAAACCTAGGAGATATTACTTATACTAGTAGTGATCCTGATATTGTAACAGTAGATGAGAATGGAAATGTAGAAGGTAAAAATCCTGGAACGGCCACAATAACCATAACTACTAGCACAGGACATAAAGAAACGATCATAATCACGGTAACCAAAACAGTAAATATCACCTATGAAAAAAGTACAGGAATTAGTAGTATTGGTAAAACAAGTGATACATGTGAAATTACAGAAAAGAATGGAAGTTGTCATGTTACTTTACCAACCATAGAAGGTGCAAAAGGATATACAGTTAGTGGTTGGTATGAAGGAGAAACAAAAGTTGGAAATGCAAATGATTCTGTTACAGTAACAAGTAATAAAACCTATACAGCAAAGGCTAATGCTAAAACCTATACAATCATTTATCATAGTAATGGTGGAAGTGGAGAGATGAGCTCTCAAACTGTAAAAGCAGGCGAGAGTGTTAGTATTAAAACAAATAGCTTTACAAAAGAAGGATATACATTTGCAGGATGGACTACAAATAGTAATGGAAGTGATGATGGACATAACTGGACTAGTTTTAATGGAACATGGAATTTTGATAATGGTGATAAAGGAATTACAGAAAATAAATTGAATCTATATGCTAGATGGAATATCAATCAATATAATGTAACTTATAACTATGCCACCAATGGAGGAAGTAGTGCCACTAAAACTAGTGCTAAAGTAAACTATAATAGTGCCATCGACTTAACACCAACTGCTACGAAGAGTGGATGGACCTTTGTAGGGTGGAATACGAATAAAGATGCAACCAGTGCTTTAAGTAGTTTAACAATGAAGACAAGTAATGTTACTTTATATGCTATTTTTAGGAAAGAGGCCATTACTAGAACAGTAAACTTTAATGCCAATGGAAATACCATTAGTGCCACAAGTAAAAGTTGTACGATAGCAGCAGTTTATAATAATGCAACACAAGAAGCTAATTGTTCTGTTACAACACCAGTAATTACAGCACCTACTAACACACCATCTATTGTGGGATATAATCAAAGTGCTTCTGCTACCTCTTCTCAAGTGGGAAGTAATGCTAGTTTGACTATTACTTCATCGATTAATGGAAAAACCTATTATGCCATTACAAAAAAAGATGGAAAAACTATCACAATAACATTCAATAAAAATGGGGCAAGTACCCAAACTAATGCAAGTGGAACAGCAGTTGGAGATGCTACAGTTACTAGAAGTTGTAATATTGCAACCGTTTATAATAATGCAACACAAGCAAGTAGTTGTAATGTAACAAGTCCAACTATTGTAGGAAGTACAAATACACCAACAGTAATTGGTTATAGTACAGCAGCAACTACTCACGGTAGTTCTTGGAATCATAATACTTCAAAAGCGGTTAGTAGCAATACAACTTATTATGCACAGACCAAAAAGGATGCTGTAACTAGGACGATAACTTATAGCAAAAGTTCTGGAGTAAGGAGTATAGGAAAGGAAAGTGATTCTTGTACGATAGCAGCAACTTACAATGGCACATCACAAGCAGCTGGTTGTAATGTTACATTACCATCTATTACTTCTAAAACTGGATATGATACAGGTTTTTGGTCTACATCTTCTACTGCAACTAGTGGAACAAGTACAGGAACATCTATTTCTTTAAGTGGTAATACTACTTATTATGCAATAGCACGAGATACTACAAAACCAGTTTGGAGTTTAGTAGGTGTCTTTCCATCTAGTGGAAGTTCCGAATCGCTTACGATTACTTTTACGGGGACTGATACTTCTGGTTCTGTTACATCTAGTCTTGCAACAAGTGATATTATAGTGAAAGTAGGAGGAACTACAGTAAGTCCCTCTATCAAGAAATTAAGTGGTGCTAGTAATACTATAAATGGCAAACAATATACTTTAACACTTTCTGATTTTAGTAAAGAAGGAATAGTGTCTATTGTGATTGGTGCTAATACATTAACTGATACAAGTAATAATAAAAATGTTGAGACTACTTTGACTACTGCTGTAAGAGCAACGACTACTACTTTTTCTTTTAAACATTTTATTGTAATTGGAGAAAAGGATGGAGTTCCTTCTTCTAGCATGTCTCGGGTGATAGAGAGTATGTATAATAGTGATGTCGTTTATACTATTGATGGTTCGACTGGAACAGCTCTAGGTGTAATGAACTTTGAGGTACAGAAAAGGATAAAAGAAATTGTAGAGCAGTATGACGCCAAAAATGTGGTAGTGGTTTTAGGAACGGTTGATGAATATTATGCAGAAGATTATGCATTGACTGTTACTACTGGAGATCCTACTTATTCTGGAGCGTTAGCAGGTGTGCCTCTTCGTTTAAATGTTTATCATATCTTTGATCCAGAAATTAAAAATGGCGTTGATTCTAGTGTATGGGATGAATACATGGCCTTGTATGAGGCGGTATTTTCTGATGTGGTCGATGAACTTGTCTCTGTAGTGCAAACTATTAGAGAGGAAAACTCTGATTATTTATAAAAGTTATTTAAAGTATTGAGTTAAATAAAAGTCAATACTTTTTTTCTGCTTTTTTCTTTGATAGAATGGTTTTGGAGGGTTAAATATGAATGAGATGATTATAAAAGAGATTGCTACTGATCTTTCGATAACGGAAAAACAAGTATCCGTTGTTTTGGAGATGCTTAGTGAAGGAAATACAGTTCCTTTCATTGCACGTTATAGAAAAGAGGCAACTGGAGCGTTAGACGAAGAGATGATTCGTAAGATTAATGATGTTTATGAATATCAAGTAAATTTATTAAAAAGGAAAGAAGATGTTATTCGTTTAATTGATGAAAAGGGGATGCTTACAGAAGACTTGAAAAAAGATATTTTGAAATGTCAAAAGTTAGTAGAAGTAGAAGATTTATATAGACCATATAAAGAGAAAAAGAAGACAAAGGCAACTGAGGCGATTGCTCTAGGACTTGAGCCTCTTGCTAAAAAGATTATGGCTTTTCCAACAACAGGGGATATTGTCTCTCTTGCTACACCATATCTTACAGACAAGGTGGTGAGTGTGGATGATGCTTTGATGCATGCAGGATATATTATTAGTGAGTGGATTAGTGATAACGCATTTTATCGTAAATATATTCGTTCCTTTATTTATAAAAATGGAGTGATTTTGACTAAGAAGAAGAAAAAAGCGGAAGATGAGAATGGTATTTATGAGATGTATTATGAATATAGTGAAGCGGTAAAATATATTAAGCCACATCGTATTATGGCTATTAATCGTGCGGAAAAAGAGGGAGTGCTTTCTGTTTCAATTGATTATAATATAGATGAGATTAAAGCTTTTTTAGAGAAGAAGATTATTAAGAATGATAAATCTTTTGTTGTTGATATTGTTGTTGCAAGTATTCTAGACTCTCTTAAGCGTTTAATTCTTCCTAGTGTGGAGCGTGAGGTTAGAAGTGAGTTAAAAGAAAAAGCAGAATTCGTTTCTATTGAAAACTTTTCTAACAATGTAGAGCATTTGTTACTAACGCCACCGATGAAAGAAAAAACAGTACTTGGATATGATCCTGCTTTTCGGACTGGTTGTAAGCTTGCTGTTTTAGATAAAACAGGAAAACCACTTGAAATTGCTGTTATTTATCCAACAGAACCACATAACAAAATTGAAGAATCTAAAAAGAAAGTGCTTGAGTTAATTGATAAATATGATATTGATATTATTGCGATTGGAAATGGTACTGCTTCTCGCGAGAGTGAAGCATTTATTGCTGATACTATAAAAGAGGCATCTCGTCCTGTCGAATATGTAATTGTTAGTGAAGCTGGGGCGTCAGTGTATTCTGCTTCTAAACTTGCAATTGAAGAGTTTCCAGATTTAACAGTTGAAAAAAGAAGTGCTATTAGTATTGGAAGAAGACTTCAAGATAGCCTGTCAGAACTTGTAAAAATTGATCCTAAAAGTATTGGAGTGGGTCTTTATCAACATGATGTTGCCCCTAAAAAGCTTGATGAATCTTTAAACTTTGTAGTGACGAAAGCGGTAAACTCAGTAGGAGTGAATATCAATACAGCATCTCGGTCTCTACTTAGTTATGTATCAGGTCTTACCAAAAGAGCGATAGATGAAATTTTGTTAACTCGTGACAAGTTAGGCAAATTTGTAAGTCGTGATGAAGTGAAAAAGTTAAAAGGAATGACACCAAAGGTTTATGAACAAGCTATTGGTTTTATTAGAATTGTAGATGGAGAAAATCCGCTAGACAGAACTTCTATTCATCCTGAAAGTTATGATGCTACAGAAAAGCTTTTAAATAAACTTGGATTTAGCGTAGAAGATATCGGAACGAGGAAGTTAAAAGAGTCTCTTGATGTGAATGTAGAAGAGTTAAGTCAGGAGTTAGGAATTGATACCTATACTCTAACAGATATTATTGAGGCTTTAATTTCTCCAGAGAGGGACCCACGTGAGGCTATGCCAAAACCTTTATTACGTAGCGATATTTTACATATTGAAGATTTGCATGTTGGGGAAAAGCTACAAGGGACCGTTCGAAATGTCGTAGACTTTGGACTATTTATTGATATAGGACTTCACGATGATGGACTTGCACATATTTCCAAATTAAGTAAAGATTTTATCAAACATCCATCTGATTTATTTAGTGTTGGGGATATTATCGAGTGTTATGTAGATGATGTATCCGTAGAGAAGGGAAAAGTAAGTTTAAGTTTGTTACCGAGGTCTTAAAAATTGTCGACTGAAATGCTTAAAAAGTGTCGATTAAAAACCTTAAAAAGTGTCGACTAAAAGTTGAAAAAAATTAAAAAATATGATACTCTCTTTGATAAGAAGGTGAATTTATGGATTTACAAGGAAAAAAATATTTACCAAGGTTGATTGATCAAAAAATAGAGGATTACTTATCTATTTTTGGTGCTATTAGCATTGAGGGACCTAAATGGTGTGGTAAAACTTTAACTTCTTTAAAACATTCGAAAAGTGCTACTTTTATGGATGATGATAATAATAAGGAAATGGCTTCTTTAGATGTAAAATCAATATTTACTAGTGAAATAGCTGAACGTCCTCAATTAATTGATGAGTGGAATTTAGTACCTAAAATTTGGGACGCTGTTAGAAGAGAATGTGATAAATCACCTACCAAAGGGAATTTTATTTTAACAGGTTCTACTACTTTAGCTAGTGACATTAGAAAAGAAAAAATATATCATTCAGGAGTAGGTCGGATTATAAGAGTAAAAATGTATACTATGAGTCTTTTCGAATCCAATGATTCGACAGGAAAAGCATCTCTTACTAATATGCTTAATGGTACCCAAGAAAGTATGAATAATAAAAATATTGAACTTGTTGATATTGCTAGATTTATTATTCGAGGTGGATGGCCAGAAAATATTTTAGTTGCAAAAGAAAAAATAGGTATCATTCCAAAATCTTATATAGATTCTATTTTAAATATTGATATGAATGAGGAAAGTGAAAAAAGGCGTGATAAAAACAAGATGACAATGTTACTTAGATCACTTGCCCGAAATGAAACTTCTATTGTAGGAAATAAAACGCTTTTAAAAGATATTTTTGAATATGAAAATGGGGAACAACTTTTATCTAGTAGAGATACAGTTACTGAATATCTTGATGTTCTAGATCGATTGCATTTGATAGAAAATCAAGAAGCATATAGTGAAAATTATCGCTCCAAAGAAAGAGTAGGAAAATCTCCTAAACGGCATTTTACCGATCCATCCCTTGCTTGTGCTTGTTTAAATTTAACATCAGATAAATTGATGAAGGATTTGAAAACATTCGGTTTTATGTTTGAATCCCTTGTGGAAAGAGATTTAAGAATATATATGGATTATTTAGATGGGAATGTATACCATTTTAGGGACAATATTAGTGGCTTAGAGGTGGATTCTATTTTAGAATTTTCTGACGGTGAATATGCTGCAGTTGAAATTAAACTCGGATATAATCAAGTGGAGGAAGCAATTGCTACTTTATCAAAATTTTACGAGAATATGATAAAAAAGCCTAAGTTTATGTGTGTTATTGTAGGAAAATGTAATTCGATTTTAAAAGATCCAACGACGGGAATCTATATAGTTCCAATTACTGCTTTAAAACCATAAAAGTAAGAAATAATAGAAACTAAGTATTTTCTGTTATTTTTTCATTTCAATAAACTTGGCCTTTTTTTCAATGAATCCTTCCATTTCTAATTTTTTTAACTCTCTCATAAAATTACTTCTATCTACTGCGATATATTCTGCAATTGCAGTGTATGATGTTGTTACTTTAAAAATGTTGTTTTCATTCATTCTTGATTTTAGAAAAAATAGAATTTTTTCACGAACAGATCTTTTAGAGAGAAGTTCGATTTTTTCATTTTGTTGTTTATAGTCACGAATTAAGAGTTCAAATAGTATGAAAACCATATTATTGTGATAAGAACATCCTTTATTACAGTTTTTTATTACATCATAATAATCAATAAAAATGACTTTGGTTGTACTGTTACTGACGATATAGATTTCATCTTCGAAACTTTCGAAAAAAAGATTGGAAAGAATATCGTACATTTTTAATTCTTTGATAATTGTTGTTGTTCCGTCTTTATCTATTTTTATTACTTTTGCATTTCCATATTCTATAAAACCAATTTGTTTTTTTAAAGGAGATAGTGTTAGAATGACTTCTTTTTCTTGATAAACTTTAGAAGTTGTATTGACACATGTTGACAGATAATTTTGGAAAAGAGAAATGCTATTATCTTGTGTATTTTTCATAAGATATCCTTCTTTCTATTTCTATTAATATAACAAAAAAACTAAATTGTTGCAAATGCAACAGATAAAAGAAAGAAAGTTGGGCTACAATGGAAGAGTAAGGAGAGTTGAAAAAAGTATGACAGCAGTAAAGACAAAAGAAATAATGATTGTAAAAAGAAATGGAAATTTAGAAAAATTTGATTCTAAACGCATTAAAAAGGCAGTAAATGCTAGTGCGGAGAGAGTTATGGTAGAACTAACGGAAGAAGCACTAGACGAAGTAATAGAAATTGTGAAGAGGCAAATAAAAACACAAACAACAAATCCTACAGTAGAACAAGTACATAGTTGTGTAGAAATGGCTTTAGAACAAGTAAATCCTCTCGTTGCAAAAAGTTATCGTGAATATAGGGATTATAAAAAAGATATCATTCATATATTAGATGAAGTTTATAAAAAGACACAAGTGATTACTTATATTGGAGATAAGGATTGTGCTAATATGGATAGTGCTCTTGTGACTACACAGAGGTGTCTTATTTATAACAGTTTAAATAAAGAGTTATATAAGAAGTTCTTTTTAACATCTAGTGAGATTGAGGCTTGTAAAGATGGATATATCTATATTCATGATATGTGTGCAAGGCGAGATACCATGAACTGTTGTTTATTTGATATGGCTCGTGTCTTAAAAGATGGGTTTGAGATGAGTAATATTTGGTATACAGAACCGAAGAGTCTGCAAGCAGCATTTGCTGTTATGGGGGATGTTATCATTAATACAACGGCGATGCAGTATGGTGGGTTTACAGTACCAGAAGTAGATACTACTCTTGCATCATATGCAAAAAAGAGTTTTGATAAATATGTAGAAGAATATCTAGAAATTAAAGGAAAAAAGTACAAGGAAGAAGCAGAAGAATATGCTTATAAAAAAGTAGAAAGGGATTGTGAGCAAGGTTATCAAGGAATTGAATATAAACTAAATACCGTAAGTTCCTCAAGAGGAGACTATCCATTTGTAACTTTTACTTTTGGTATTGATACCAATCCTTTTGCTAGGATGATTACCAAAACGATGTTAAATGTACATAAAGAAGGGCAGGGGAAAAAAGGATTCAAAAAACCGACTTTGTTTCCAAAACTTGTCTTTCTATATGATAAAAAACTACATGGAGAAAAGGGGAAGCTTCGAGATAGTTTCCTTGCTGCCATCTCTTGTAGTGAAAAGACGATGTATCCTGACTATCTATCCCTAACAGGAGAAGGGTATGTACCAGAGATGTATAAAAAGTATGGGCGTGTGGTAAGTCCTATGGGATGTCGTGCATTTCTTTCTCCATGGTATGAAAAAGGAGGAATGACTCCTTCTAATAAAGAAGATAAACCTGTTTTTATTGGAAGATTTAATATTGGGGCAATCTCTCTTCACTTACCTATGATTTTGGCACGTGCTCGGGAAGAACAAAAAAATTTTTATGATGTTTTGGACTACTACTTAGAAATGATAAGAAAAATTCATATTAGAACTTATCGCTACCTTGCTAAGAGAAAAGCATCCACAAACCCTCTAGCTTACTGTCAGGGAGGATTTTATGGAGGAAATCTTCATCCAGAAGAGTCTATTGAACCTATTTTAAAGTCCTCTACTGCATCATTTGGAATTACTGCTTTAAATGAACTACAAGTTTTATATAATGGAAAAAGTATCGTAGAAGATGGTGCTTTTGCCCAGGAGGTTTTAACCTATATCAATAAAAAGACTCAAGAATTTAAAGAAGAAGATAAAATCCTTTATGCGATTTATGGAACACCTGCCGAAAGCCTTTGTGGTCTCCAAGTAAAACAGTTTAGAAAGAAATATGGGGTTGTGGAAGGAGTAAGTTCCAGGGAATATGTTTCTAATAGTTTCCATTGTGGTGTTTGGGAAAATATCACAGGAATTGAAAAACAGGATTTGGAAAACAGGTTCTGGGAGCTTTGTAAGGGTGGTAGAATTCAGTATGTTCGCTATAACTTAAGTTACAATAGGAAGGCGATGCTTACCTACATTGAGAGGGCCATGGATATGGGGTTCTATGAAGGTGTAAACTTATCTCTTTCTTACTGTAACCATTGTGGTCACGAGGAGCTTGATATGGATGTTTGTCCGAAGTGTGGAAGTAGTGATCTTACAAAGATTGACAGAATGAATGGCTATTTATCATACTCTCGAGTACATGGGGATACAATGTTAAATAATGCGAAGATGGCAGAAATTTCAGAAAGGAAGTCTATGTGATGCACTACCATAATATTACAAAAGCAGATATGCTAAATGGAGAAGGACTTCGAGTGGTACTTTGGGTAAGTGGTTGTTCTCATCATTGCCACGCTTGTCAAAATGCTATCACTTGGGATCCTGAAGATGGTCTTATTTTTGATGATGATGTTAAAAAAGAAATATGGACAGAACTAGAACATGATTGGTGTAGTGGGATTACTCTTTCGGGAGGAGATCCACTCTATCTGAATAATCGCAAAGAAATAGCCAAATTAGTAAAGGAAATCAAAAGTAAATATAAGAATAAAACGATATGGTGTTATACAGGTTACACTTGGGAAGAACTTCTAGAACAAAAGAAAAGTGATTCTGATTTAAACGAGATTTTAGAATGTTTAGATGTCTTGTTAGATGGAAAGTTTATCTTGCGATGTGCAAATGAAAAGCTTCATTACGTTGGAAGTAGTAACCAATGTATTATTAATGTACAAGAAAGTTTGAAAAAAAATAAAAAGATATTATATATTGATAATGAAAAAATATTAGAGGAAATGAAAGAAGGAGAAAAAATATGAAAATACGTGGATTTGAAGTTGTAAAAGGATATGAAGACAAGGGGATCAATTTACCTGTTAGAAAGACGAAACATTCTGCAGGGTATGATATAGAAGCTGCAGAAGATGTTGTCATTCCAAAATATTACCCAGGAATTAAACCGACATTAATACCAACAGGATTAAAGGCTTATTGTGCAGATGATGAGTGCTTCTTTTTATTAAATAGAAGTAGTGGGCCTAAGAAGGGATTTTTGATGGCCAATAGTATTGGACTTGTTGATAAAGACTACTATGGAAATTCTGATAATGATGGGCATTTCTACTTTGCTTACTTTAATTGTTCTGATCATGATATTTTGGTTAAAAAAGGGGATGCGATTGGACAAGTTGTTTTTCAAAAGTATTTAGTAGCTGATAATGATGAGGCAGAGGGAGTGCGTACTGGAGGATTTGGCTCTACTGATAAGGAGGAAAAGTAGGATGAGAAAAGCAGTAGAAAATGGTTTTACCATCTATGTAGAAAGAGAAGATGACGTATTAAAGGGACTTGCTTTAAAATATGTATTGGGAAACGGTCTACAACCTGTAGAACTTGGGGTAGATCGTTTACAAGTTTTAGAACAGTTTTCTATTCTTGATTATTTAGAGGATGGAAGAATGCTTCAGGTGTATAAAGGGAGTTATGGAAGTTATATGTATCCTGTTTATATTGCTCAAATTGGTACTGTTAAAACAGAAGGGGCTTATTGTGGTGATGAATGTTTTGAGGTTGTAGCAGAGGGAGTGGGGAGTGATTTTTATGATGCTTTCCTTAGTCTTTCAAAAGAATGTTCTAAAAGTGTGGGAGATGTGCCAATCAAAAAAACTTATCGTCTTTATGGTAGTGATAAGTATGAAGTTATGAGAAAGAGGGGATAGTATCGCTAAACTACATTTTCGATATGGAGCAATGAATGCAGGAAAGACCACCATTCTTTTACAGACTGCTTATAATTATGAAGAAAGAGGACAAAAAGTACTTATTATAAAACCTGCTATTGATATAAAAGGAGAAGATAAAATAGTTTCTCGTATTGGACTAGAAAGAAAAGTTGATATTCTAGTGAATGAAACGGATAGTATTTTAAAAAAGGCAGAACCTTATTTAGATGATGTGAATTGTATTTTAGTAGATGAAGCACAATTTTTAAAAAGAGACCAAGTGGATGAGTTGTTTTTCATTACTAAAAACTTAGAGATTCCAGTTATTACTTTTGGACTTCGGACCGATTTTCAGACGAATGGATTTGAGGGGGCTATCAGGCTTTTAGAACTTTCTGATTCTCTAGAAGAAATGCCAACTATTTGTAGGTGTGGAAAGAAGGCAAGATTTAGTGGAAGAATGGTAGATGGAGTTTTGCAAACCAGTGGTAGAAGTATTTTGATTGATACAGAAAAAGAAGTGAAATATGAAGCTTTATGTGGCAAATGTTATATAGAAAAAGCAAAAAACAAAAAAGATAAAAATATAAAATAATAGAAAAGTAATTTTTGAAAAAAGTTATTTTTTTTGATATTTAAAAAATTAAAAGTGTTGAAAAATAAAGAAAATGATAAAAAATTAATAATAAAAAATGTGTTTTTTTTAAAATTAGTTTTAGAAAAAAACGGGAAAATGTACAGAAATGTCAATTGTCGTAAATCGAACAAAAAAAGTTTTTTGCCTTTTTCTTTATATATCAATGAATTGATGAAAATTTACAAAAATTGGGCTATCATTAGGACTTGCATTTTTTATTTTTCCATCTTAAAATGAATTTAGAAAGTGATAAGAAAGTAGAGGTACAAAATGGTAGATGTATGTGAAAAATTAGAAGAATTGACCGTTGTTAAACGAAATGGGAAAAAGGTTGATTTTGATGAAACAAAAATTGCTCTTTCTATCAAAAAAGGTTTTGATAGTGTAGAAGTCGATATAGATGAAGATGAAAAGATGCGTAAATACACATCTCGTGATGTACAAAAAGTATATCAAGCGGTTCTTAAAAAAATAGAAAAACTGACAAAAGAAGTTAATAAGTTTAAAATTGAAGAGATTCAAGATTTAATTGAAGAAGAGCTTTCTAAACAAGAATATCTAGATGTTTATCAATCATTTAAAGAATATCGTGAGAGAAGAAATCAATCTCGTAGTTCTTTCTTTGAAGATAAGAAGACTCATAAGTTCTTAAAATCATTAGAAAACTTAGGATTAAAATCTGCAAATGAAGAAGATGCTAAAAGAGAAAATGCAAATATTGATGGAAATTCTCCTATGGGAACAATGTTACAATATGGTGCAACAGTGTCAAAAGAGTTTGCTAAAGCTTATTTGATGAAACCCGAATATGCTAGGATGCATGACGAGGGAATGATTCACATTCATGATATGGATTTCTTTGCAATGGGTACTACTACTTGTTGCCAAATAGATTTGTCTCGCCTTTTTAAAAATGGATTTGATACTGGCCATGGTTATGTAAGACCACCACAAGATATTTCCACTTATAGTTCTCTTGCTGCTATTGTCATTCAAGCTAATCAAAATGACCAACATGGTGGACAAGCAATTCCAGCACTAGATTATTATTTAGCACCAGGTGTTTTAAAGACATTTAAAAGGCAATTTAAACAGACTGTATATGATTTTTTAGATTTAGAAGGTTTTTTACCAGTTATCAATATGGATCGTATTATTCGTGAAATTGATAAATGCGAGAGTATGGAATTTGATATTAGCACTTTGACAGATTATCAGAAAGGCTCTTCTAGAATTCAAGAGGTTTTCCACAAATCGTATGAGAAAGCACTACAAAAAACAGACCGTTCTACACAACAGGCAATGGAAGCGTTCATTCATAATCTAAATACGATGCATTCTCGTGCTGGTGCACAAGTACCATTTTCATCTGTAAACTTTGGAACGGATACATCTCCAGAAGGAAGAATGGTTATTAAGAATTTTCTACTTAGTGCCGATAGAGGTCTAGGAAAGGGAGAAACCCCAATTTTCCCAGTTTCTATATTTAAAGTAAAAGAGGGAGTAAACTATAATGAAGAAGACCCTAATCATGATTTATTTAGATTAGCATGTAAGGTTTCTGCCAAGAGACTTTTCCCTAACTTTGCTTTTATCGATGCACCATTTAATCTTCCTTATTATAAGGAAGGAAATCCTGCTACAGAGATTTCTTACATGGGATGTCGTACTCGTGTCATTGGGGATGTAACTTCTCCTGATAACGAGGTTGTAGTAGGAAGGGGAAATCTTTCCTGGACGACAATTAATCTTCCTCGTCTTGGAATTAAACATGGTATTGTTTTAAAAGAGCGAGACAAAGCCGATATGAAAGGATTCTACCAAGAGTTAGAAGAAGTTATGGATAAGGTTCGTGACCAATTGCTCGAGAGATTTGAAGTACAATGTAATAAACGTTGTTATAACTTTCCATTCTTACTAGGACAAGGGGTTTGGACGAATGGTGAAAAATTAAAACCAACAGACCGTCTTCGCAAGGTGTGGAAACATGGTTCTCTATCTATTGGATTTATTGGTCTTGCAGAATGCTTAAAAGCATTAACTGGAAAACATCATGGGGAAGATGAGAAAAGTCAAAAGTTAGGACTTGAAATTATAAAATTTATGCGTAAAAAGTGTGATGAGTACGCAAAAGAGTATCGTCTAAACTTTGCATGCATTGCAACCCCTGCTGAAGGACTTTCTGGTAGATTTACTGGAATTGATAAAGCTATTTACGGAAAAATTAGAGGAGTTACAGACCGCGAATATTATACCAATTCATTCCATGTACCAGTGCATTATAAAATTAGTATTGCTGGTAAGATTAAGACGGAAGCACCATATCATGAGTTTACAAATGGTGGACATATCTCTTACATTGAACTTGACGGTGATACTGCGTCAAATGTAGATGCTTTTGAGAAAGTAATTCGTATCATGAAAGAGTCAGGTATTGGTTATGGTGCTGTAAACCACCCTGTTGACCGTGATCCAGTATGTGGTTATGTTGGGGTGATTAATGATGTATGCCCAGGTTGTGGAAGACACGAATTTGAAGGTGTACCAATAGAGAAAATTACTACTCCAGAATGCTGTGGTAGATAATATAAAATAAGAATAGAAAGAAATAATAAGGAGGAGAAAAATTATGGAAAAAGTAATAGGAGAAGGACAAGGGTTCGAGAGAATTAGAAGAGTAACAGGATATTTAGCAGGGGATGTTTCAAGGTTCAATAATGGAAAAAGAGCGGAGGAACGTGACCGTGTAAAACATTCTGGTGTAAAAGATTTAACAGATAAAAAAGAAGATAAAAAAGATGAAAATTAGACTAGCAGCAGGACTTCAAAGCGATTCTATTGTCGATGGAGAGGGTATCCGGACTGTTGTTTGGACGCAAGGATGTCCTCATCACTGTAAGGGGTGTCATAATCCCGGGACTCATGACTTTTATGGTGGTGCACTAGTAGATGTCGAAGAAGTAATTGCAGAGTTAAAAACACTAAAAGGGCAAGATGGTATTACTCTATCTGGAGGAGACCCAGTGTGTCAAAGTGGGGCATGTCAAAAAATTGCTCATGCCGCTCATGATTTAGGACTAAACGTTTGGTGCTATACGGGTTTTACTTATGAAGAAATGATAAGAAATCCTGAACACAAAAAACTATTAGAAGAAATTGATGTCTTAGTAGATGGAAAGTTTATTTTAGAAGAGAAGAGCTATGACATTTACTTTAGAGGTTCTAAAAATCAAAGAATTATTGATGTTCCTAAATCACTCGAAGAAGAAAAAGTCGTCTTAAAACCAGAATATGTCGAAGACAAAGAGTATGAGAATAATTATCAGAAACCTGAATATTTATTTATATAGGTTTCTTTTTTTGCGGTTTAATGATATGATAGGATAAATATTGGAGGCCAATCATGAGAAAAAGGAAAAGTAATAAATCATTTCGGTTTTTAATAAAAATGTCTTTATGTTTGATTTATCTTGTAGTTGCTTTCATTCTTCTTTATTGTGCTTTTCATTTATATCAGGATGGAAGAGAACCCATTGAATGGGCTAATGCCACTGATATTCATGATTATACTTATGTTGATATTGATAAAATGTCTGAAAAGTTTGCTAGCATTGATAAAGAAAAAGATGTTCACTTTATTATTGATGAAAATGAGAAAACAGGTGTTTGGCATATTTATCTACTTGCTATTTCTAAAAATGATTATTCTAAATATAAAGACATCATTGATTATTCTTATGGACGTGTGAAAGATAAGCCTGAGTCTATTCGAGTATATGGGTATCCTACTATGATAGGAAGAAATTTAAAGGGACTTACCATTAAAAACTATAAAAATTTTGTCTCTTTTGAAAACCAAGTGGAATTAAATCTTGAAAATTTTGATGAGTATTTGACAAATACCTATCTAGATTCTACAAGAAAGCAAGAAAAGAATTTTAATTGGATTGTCGTTATTTTGATGGTTTTAGATTTTGCTTTACTGGTACTTATTGTTGTTACTATTTTGGATAAAGACCGTTTGGTAGATGAAGTGGATCGATTGATGGAGCTTGAGGAAAGAAAACGAAGAAGAAAATCTAAATCTTAGAGGGGAGAATGCTATGGGAAAACTTCAGCATGTTACGACTTATCAGTTATATCATTCTAGAGTAGAAGACGATTTTTCTGTTTTAGTGATTAGTGATTTACATTTTAGTTATCAAGTGTCAGATTCTAAGTTATTATCCATTTATCAGATGGTAAAAAGGGTAGAACCTCATTATATTTTGATTGTAGGAGATTTGATTGATTCTTCTAATATGGTAGAAGAAAAAAGGGAGAGAGTAAGACTTATTTCCTTTCTTATGAAGCTTTCTGATATTGGAAAAATTCTTATATCACTTGGGAATCATGACTTTTATAAACGTGGTAAATATTTAGATGATTGTGGAAGAAAATCTAATGTTTGTTTTTATTTTGATCAGGAGTTTTTTGATGCTCTTGCTCATCTTCCTCATGTTTTTCTTTTAGATAATCAAAGTTATCAAGATGAGCGTATCTTCGTTTCTGGTATTTCTCTTCCTTTTTCTTATTATCGATCAGATAAAGGACGACATTTTGAAGATAAAGAGATACTTTTACAAACTCTTAAAAAGGAGCATAGACTTCTTTTTCATCTTCCTCATGATAAAGTAAAGATTTTGATGATACATTCTCCTGTTTATTTAAAAGAAGCAGAAGTAGAAAAAGAGTTTTTGGAATTTGATTATGTTGTCTCAGGCCATATGCATAATGGTTGTGTGTTTTTAGGACTTCATGAATTTTGGAATACATCATATGGTATTATCTCTCCTTCTAAAACTTTATTTCCAAAATATGTCCGGAATACTTTACAAAGACGTGAAGATAAACTTATTGTTAATGGTGCCCTTGTTACTTTTCAGGCTAACACTGGAGTAATACAGTTATTTAATTTTTTATATCCTCTTTCTAGTACGCTGTTAAAATTTACTAGTGATAAGAAATATGATAAAGAAGAGGTTTCAAAAAGTACTAGATATTATCATTAAATTTTTTGGAGGTGGGATGATATGAATGATATTATAAAAAATAATCAGGAATTTGAACTTTTGATGCTGCAATGTGATATTGCTCGAAAAACTTTAATGACTAGTATAGAAGGGCAAATGACTGGGTTTGAGGTGATGAATGGTTATAATCCTGTCGAACATATTAAATCTCGTATTAAAAGCGAGCAGAGTATTATGTCAAAATTAAAACGATATGGATGTGAGATTACTTTTTCTAATATTGCCTCTTTTATTCATGATATCGTTGGTGTTCGTATTGTTTGTTCTTTTTTATCAGATGTTTATGATATTGTAAAGATTTTGAAACAGTCACAGCAATTTGAAATTGTAAAAGAGATAGATTATATTAAAGAGCCAAAGGAGACAGGATATACTAGTTATCATCTTATTGTTAAAGTTCCTGTTTATCTCAATGGGAAAAAAGAATTTATTCATTCTGAAATTCAGATTCGAACAGTTGCTATGGATTTTTGGGCAAGCTTAGATCATAAAATTCAATATAAATTTGAAAGTGAAGTGCCAAAGGTTGTAGCAGAGGAGATGTTACGTTGCTCTCAAGAAATTCGCAAGTTAGATCATAGAATGCTTGATCTTAATATGACTGTTAATCGATTTTTTAAGGATAAATAGTGCTTAGCTTGCTACAGGATAAAAACATGAAAAAGAAATAGAACAGTTACCATTTCTTTGCACAGTAA
>CAMNSB010000007.1 GCA_946554325.1 uncultured Mycoplasmatota bacterium | reverse complement strand
TTTATATTTTGGATGTCAATAGTTTATCTGTTATTTTTTCGTGTTTTTATCCTGAGCTTGCTACTTGTGCTATTGTTTTGCTTTGTTATATAATATAGGTGGTGATATTATGGTTTATTTGGATTATTCGGCAACAACTCCTGTTCATTTAGATGTGTTGGATAGTTTTAACAAAGTAGTTAAAAATTATATTGGAAATCCTAATTCTTTACATACTTTGGGAGTGGATGCTAAAAAGTTGATGGATGCTTCTACTAAACAAATCGCTACTATTTTAAATGTTTCTCCTCGTGAAATTATTTATACCAGTGGGGCGAGTGAAGCAAATAATATGGCTATTAAAGGAATTTGTTTTAAATATCAAAATAGAGGTAAACATATTATTACTACTGAATTAGAGCATTCTTCTGTACTTGAAACATTTCGTTATCTAGAGTCATTAGGCTTTTCCGTTAGTTATGCTAAACTTGATCGTTATGGAAGAGTGAATCTTGATTCTTTAAAAGAGATGATTAGAGAGGATACTTTGCTTGTTAGTATTGCTAGTGTAAATAGTGAAGTAGGGATTTCTCAAGATATTTTTGAAATTGGTAAGCTTCTGTCTCTATATCCTAAAATTTTTTTTCATAGTGATATGACACAGAGTGTTGGTAAAGAAAAAATAGATCTTACCTATGTTGATCTTGCTAGCATGTCTAGTCAAAAATTTTATGGATTAAAGGGAAGTGGTGTTCTTTATAAACGTGAAAAAATTGAGTTAGAACCACTGATTCATGGAGGAAAATCTACTACTATTTATCGTAGTGGTACTCCTGCTTTAGGGCTTATTGTTGCTTTTTCTAAAGCGTTAAGACTTTCTTATGATGGTCTTTTACAAAAAAGAAAACAAGTGGAGGGACTGAATCATTATTTTATAGAAAAGTTGTCTAAAATAGATGGTGTTTTTATTAATAGTAATTCTTATTCTATTCCTCATATTATCAATATTAGTGTTCCTTTTGTTAAAGCAGAAGTCATGCTTCATGCCTTGGAGGAAGAAGAGATTTATGTTTCTGCAAGAACTGCTTGTAGTAGTGATGATTATTCCAAGACCATTTATGCTATTACAGGGGATATGGAGCGAGCAAAATCTAGTATTAGAATTAGTTTATCTCATCTTACTACTAGAGAAGAAATTGATTTGTTTCTTGATGTTTTTAAACAAAAAGTTGAGTATTTTAGAAATTTAAAAGGTTAGGATGTATTATATGGAATTAAAAGTAAAAGGATTATCAAAAAGTTATCATCAAAAAAAAGTTTTAGATGGTGTTAACTTTACATTTGAAGATGGAAAAATTTATGGATTACTTGGACGAAATGGAAGCGGAAAGACAACATTTTTTAATGCTATTAACGAAGATATTGATATTGATTGTGGAGATATATTGCTAGATAAAGAAAAAATAGATATTCGCGATATTGGATATGTTACTGCTACCCCTAATGTTCCAGAGTTTTTGACAGGATATGAGTTTTTAAAATTTTTTTTAGAAATTAATTCAGAAAAAATTCCAAATCCTAAAACTATTTCTGAATATTTTGATATGGTAAAAATTAAGGAAGAAGATCAAAATAAAATTATGAAAGAATATTCCCATGGGATGAAAAATAAAATGCAACTATTGATTCATATTATTAGTAATCCTAAAGTATTATTACTAGATGAACCACTTACTTCTTTTGATATTGTTGTACAAGATGAGATGAAAAAACTTTTGAAACAAATAAAACAAGAACATATTCTTATTTTTTCTACTCATATTTTGGAAATTGCTATGGATTTGTGTGATGCTATTGTTATTATTCATCATAAAAAGTTAGAATTGATAGAGAAAAAGGATTTGAATAAAGAAGCTTATAAAAATAAAATTATTGAAAGTTTGAAGGAAGAGAAAAATGTTTAATACTTTGAAGATATCCTTTCAAATAGATATTACTTGTGCTATTCATTCTTTTCTTTATCGATTAACAAAGATTCCTTTTTTTAAAAAATATAATTTATATAAAAGTGAGTGTACTAAAAGAATGGTACAAATTCTTGCTTTTATTTGTACTTTCTTTCGAATGATTTTTTCTAAGTTTATGTACTTAGGAACGATTTATGCACTTTCTTTGTTTCTTTTTTCTAGTTTAAATGGAGAAGTTTTTGCTCATATTTATTTGTTTTTAGCGATTATTGGTTGTTTTATTAATGCAAAAATTCTGTCTGTTGGAAAAAAGAAGTATTATTCTGTTATTCTTATGAATATGGATGCTAGAGAGTATACACTTGCTTATTTTATTTATGACATGGTTACAATGTTTTTCTTTTCTTTTCTTAGTTTGTCTTTCTTTTATAGTGTTTTCTTTCAGACTTCTTTTCTAATTCCTCTTCTTCTTTCTTTGATTACTGTTTTTCTTAAAATCATTGGTGAGGGTATTGCTATTTGGTTTTATAGGAAATATGGGTATTTTCTTATTTATCAAACTTCTCTTTATTTTCTCATTTTGATAATAGGAGGAATATGTGCCTTTTTATTTCCTTATCTTCATCTGTTTTTACCATACTCTAGTTATTTCTTTATTTTACTTGTTACATTCATAGGAGCCTTTCTCTTTTCTTTTTATATTTTTCATATCAAAGATTATAAAAAAATGTATAAACACATTAATACAAAAAAGGCTATTATGAATCAAGGGAATATTGGATATGGCAGACAACTTGCTGTTTCCATTAGAAAAAAAGATTATGCTATTGATGAGAAAAAATTAGTAGGGAAGATAGGGTATGATTACTTTAATACTATTTTCTTTTTACGACATAAAGCTATTCTTTCTCATTCTGCTAATCTTTATGCTATTTTTTCATTTCTTTTCTTTGTAGGTATTTCTATTTTCCTTTGTATTCATACCTCTTACCAAAGACAAGTATTAGATTTTGTTACTAGTCATTTCTCTTTGATTATTTTTATTATGTATTTTGTAAATCGAGGGGAGATTATTACACAGGCTATGTTTTATAATTGTGATAGAAGTATGCTTACTTTTAACTTTTATCAAGATCCTAGTGTAGTTTTAAATGTTTTTAAAGAAAGATTGAAGACCGTAATGCGAGTTAATTTACGTCCTGCTTTGGTGATTGGTTTAGGACTTGTCTTTCTTTTTAGTATTTGTAATGGATCTTTTCAGGTTACTTATCTTTTTATTCTTCTTTCTGTTATTATAATTAGTGTCTTTTTCTCTGTTCATTATTTGGTTATTTATTATTTATTACAACCCTATGATGTACATATGAAAATGAAGAGTGTTTCCTTTTCTGTTGTTTCTTTTCTTACTTATTTTGTTTGTTATTTGTGTAAGGATATTCATCTTTCTTTTCTTCCTTTTTCTCTTCTTGTCATTTTTGTTACTATTTTCTATATTGTTGTTTCTTTGATTGCTGTTTTCAAAGTGTCACCAAGGACTTTTCGTTTAAAATAATTTGACGAACTTTTTGGTTTTTTCCTCTATTTAATATTCTTTTTTTTGTCATATACTATAATAGTAGATGTTTCGTAAAATTGACTTTTTACTCTAAATGTGGTAAAATAAAATTGTTTTTAAGGAGTGTTAAAGATGAAAAAATCCATTGTAGTTAGTGGTGTACTTTCTATTATTGCTATTGTAATGATAGTAATTGCTATGACACTGCAAGTGAATAAAGATTATGGGAAAATTGATGCTAGTAGGATTGTTTCTCTTAATCAAGTAGATATTAAAAGTATGGCTTCTTCTAATCGAGTTATTGAAGTGCCAAAAGAGGAAGTGGTAGTAGAAGAAAAGGTAGAGGAAGTTCCTATGGAGGTTGCTTCTCAATCTGTTGAACCAGAACCTCTTCCGCCACCACGTGTAGAAGTTTATGAAAATATGACGATAGAAGAGTTAAGTGCAAAATTAGATCGTAATTTGAATTCTGTTCTTTCTGGATATGGTAATTTGATTGCCACTTATTCTTTACAACTCGGAGTAGATCCTTATCTTGCTGTTGCTATTATGTTGCATGAGACAGGGTGCAGTTGGCAGTGTAGTAGTTTAGTGGTTAGTTGTAACAATGTTGGTGGACAAAAAGGTACTCCTTCCTGTGGTGGAGGAAGTTATAGGAGCTACCCAACGATGGATGCAGGAGTTATTGGCTTTTTGGATAATTTATATCATAATTATTATGAAAAAGGGTTTACTACAGTAGATGCGATTGGACCTAGATATGCACAAAGTTCTACGTGGGTTTCTAAAATTTATTCTTATATTGAAAAAATTAGAGCAAGTTAGCTCTTTTTATTTTGTTTGGTCATTTTATAATTATGATGTTTATATAATTCACTTTTTACAAGACCTTTTCTTCCAAAATCCATTTGTGGATCATCTTCTTTTTCTATATCTTTTAATGTTGTTTCTTCTATCTCTATTATTTTGGTTATATCATAAAATGTTTCGTCTTCTACCATTTTATTTTGTATTTGATAATAGATATATTCATTCAATAGATTAAATGCTTGTATTTGGGCTGTTCTACTACAACTTTTTATTTCGAAAAAGTCGTGATTTTTATTAAAGATGATAGGTATACTATTTTGTAGAATGGATAATTTTATAGGGTGTAGATTTTTCTTTTGCCTTAATTCGAGATAGCATTGTTCATAGATTATCGGAACCTTTTTTTCTATTTCTTCAATACTATTTTCTAATGATTGTTCTAGTAGTAGTTCTTTATTTTCGTTGATTATAAAAGATTGTTGTTTATAAGAATACATACTTTCACCTCGACTTTGGCATATTATAAATTGTAAATTTAAAAGTGTCAAGAGTGGTGTACTTTTTAGTGATATTTGGATGTTTCTTTGCATAATATATTGGTGAGAGTTTGAACTTTGAACTTTCTAGAACTTGACAAAATTTTATATTTTTGGTATAATTTAGTACGTAATTGATGGCACACTATTCTAGTCAGTTACTTTATTATGAAGACGGGAATAAACCACCGTTAAAGAGCACATCTGTGAAACCTTTGGTGTTTGCTTCTTACGCCCAGTTTGGGGTGGATGCTGGAGGGTTAGGGTATTGGGCGTCCGTAATGGCATACGATAAACGACCCAGTATCTGTGGAGACCTATCTTTGTGGTAAGCCTATACGCCAACCAAAAATTCATTTTAGGCTGACGGACTTATTACGATTTAGGATTAAACCTACTATGTGGCGAAAGCTATGTGTAGTGTAGCTTGTCTTGAGTGAAGATGCTTGGGATAATTGAACGGCTTTAGGGTCTTTGGCCGAAGTCCTTAAAGTTGCAATTTGAAATCATTTTTGCAAAAAAGAATTAATAATAAAGTCTGGTGAGGAAATCTCCTAGAGTGATGTCAGTTGGGATTGCAGTGGGCACTAAGTGGTGATCAAGCCATACCTTTGGGTATTAACTTCTAGAAATGGGGAACCGCACAGTTGGTAACGACTGTGTAGAAGTTAGGGAAATCCTGCTTGACCTAAGGCTCAAAGTTTACCAAGTTGATAGCCATTTATTTTTATTTGAAATAAGCAAAAGAAATTTTGCTTTTTTTGATGTTTTTTATTATAATGATAGTAGGTGGTAAAAAATGAATCGAGCAGAGAAAAGTAAAATAAAAGGAGAACTGCGTAGCTTAGAAGTACAGACTAGGAGACGTGAAAAAAAGAAGAAAGAACTTGTTAATTGGCGATGGATTATAACCATTTTTACTATTTCCTTCTTCTTATCGTTCGGACTTTCTTTTTTATCAGAAGTGACGATTAAACAATCTACATTACCAGTTAGTATTTTGATTACATTTATTTTTATCTTTTTAGGTATTTTGTTTGATATTATTGGTGTTGCTGTTACCTCTAGTGATGACAAAATATTTCATTCGATGAGTGCTAGAAAAGTGCGTGGTGCTAAAGTTGCTGTTAAGTTTCATAAAAATGCCGAAAAAGTTTCTAGTTTTTGTTGCGATGTAGTGGGAGATATTTGTGGAGTTATTTCTGGTGCTTCTGGTATTACGATTACCTCTCTTTTAGTTTCCAAGTTTCATTGGGATTTACTCCTTACGACACTTGCTGTAACTGGTGTTATTTCTGCACTTACGATTGGTGGAAAAGCAATTGGCAAAAGCTTTGCTGTTAATAAGAGTAATATCATTCTCTATCAGTTTGCAAAAGTAATTTCTTATTTCTATCCTTGTAAATAGGGTGGATTTATTTTTTTGTGGATGTATTTGTATTTTCAAAGTATCTATTTAGTAAATCTATCGGTTTTTCTTCTTTTGTTTGAAATATATTTTGGCTCATTGGGTAGTTATCTACTAATTTAAAGTCATAGAGAATAAAGAAAGTATATTCAGAACACTCATCCATTAATGCTTCTAGAGATTTATGTTGTTTTTCTGATGGGTTTTCTGGCATAAAAATCATCGCTTCTTTTCCATATTTTTCTATCGTACTAGAATGTGTAAGATTGGCAATTGGAATATTACCATCTTCTTGTAGATAATAGGCATATAGTTCAGCAGGAGAATCCTTTTTTATACCTGGTTTTGTTAAAATTTCAGGACTATATTTTTTACAGAATTCTCGAAAAGTATAATCGTGAAGTATATAAAAGTTTGTATTCCCGAAATATTTAGTTTCTCCTTCTTCTAGTTCTAAATGGCCATTATTAGGAATCATTGCCATTTTATAATTATCTAAATCGTTTTCTATCATATCTTTTCTCCTCTTAATAAGATAATATTATCACAGTTTATTTTAATAGACAAATTTTTATGTTTTATCATTTTTTCTGTTTTACATAGGGTGTGAATACTTCTTTCACAGGAGAGGTAGTTTCTTGCCATCCTATTATAGTAGATTCTTGTTCTAGAAATGATTGGTATGGTGCCATAATTTCTTCAGGGCTTGGAAAAATACCATCAAAATTTAATAATATTGCTTTTGAATTTTCTGAAATTATTTTATCATTGTTTTTCGTTTTGATTAATACAAAAAGTACCATCTGTAAATGTTTTATTAAGAACGAATGTGCTTTATTCCTAATTCTTTTAAAATATTTATTTGTTCTATTAGATGTTTCTTTTTATCACTTACTTTTATATCGTATATTGCTTGCAGTAATGTGGACGTTCCTATTTCCATAAAATTTTTTGTATAGCGAGATCCTTCATCTAGACTTACTTCCGTTTTTATTATGCTTTGTTTTAGTATTCTTAAGTTTTTTTTAAATTCTTTTTCATTATTTGCATCTTGCAGTTCTAAAAGAGATGTGGCTTCTGCAATTTTTTGCCAGGTTTCAATAGGAAATTGTTCACATAAACTAAATCGATTTATTATTTCTCTTCTCATTTTTTCACCTCTTCGTAATTTAGTATTATAGGAGAAGCTTATTTTACTGTCTAGAACATATAATTCCTTGTCTTTTTTCGTTATTTATTATAAAATTAGTAATAGTTTTAGGAGGTGCTTTATGATTCAAGTACAAAATGTGACATTACGATTTGGAAAAAGAACGTTATTTGAAGATGTAAATATTAAATTTACGAGTGGAAACTGCTATGGATTAATTGGGGCAAATGGTAGTGGAAAGTCAACTTTTTTAAAAGTATTAACAGGTGAAGTAGATACGACAAGTGGAGAGGTTATTGTGACGAAGGGAGAGAGGATTTCTGTTTTAAAGCAAGACCACTATGCTTATGATGAGATGGGAGTTTTAGACGTTGTTATTATGGGAAATACTCGTCTTTATGAGATTAAATGTGAAAAAGAGAAGATGTATGCTCAGACAGAATTTAGCGATGAAGATGGTATGCGTCTTGCAGAGTTAGAGGCAGATTTTATGGAGTTAGATGGATGGAATGCCGAAAGTGATGCAGCCACTCTTTTAAATAACTTAGGAGTAGAGGAGAAACATCATAGTTCTTTGATGAAGGACATTCCAGTAAAGGAACGCGTTAAAGTGCTACTCGCTCAAGCTTTATTTGGAAACCCTGATATTTTACTATTAGATGAGCCAACAAACAGTTTGGACCTAGAAGCGATAGAATGGTTAGAAGAGTTCTTAATTAGTTTTAATAATACTGTGATTATTGTTTCTCATGACCGTCACTTTTTAAATAAAGTTTGTACTCATATCGCTGATATCGATTATGGCAAGATTAAACTATATATTGGAAACTATGATTTTTGGTATCAGTCTAGTGAGCTTTTACAACGCCAGATGAGAGAGTCTAATAAAAAGAAAGAAGAGAAAATTAAGGAATTACAATCCTTTATTGCACGTTTTAGTGCCAATGCTTCTAAGAGTAAGCAAGCAACCTCTCGTAAGAAAATGCTAGAAAAAATTCAGTTAGATGAAATTATTCCTTCTTCCAGAAAGTATCCCTATATTGATTTTAAAATAGAACGTCCTGCTGGAAAAGAAATACTAAAAGTAGAAAACTTAGTAAAAGAAGTAGATGGCAAGAAAATTTTAAATAAAGTATCATTTACAGTTTTAAAAGGAGATAAGATTGCTTTTATCGCCCACGATGATATGGTAAAGACAACACTATTTAATATTTTAGCAGGATGTGAAAAATATGATAAAGGTGTAATAGAGTGGGGAAAGACCATAGAACATGGTTACTTGCCACAAGATAATAATGAGTATTTCGATACCGATAAAAATATTATGGAGTGGATAGGAACCTATTATGATATTAAAGATGATACGATTCTTAGAGGTTTCTTAGGTAGAATGTTATTCTCAGGTGAAGACGTATTTAAGAAGGTAAATGTTTTATCTGGTGGAGAGAAGAGCCGTTGTATGTTATCAAAATTGATGCTAGAAGGACCTAACTTCTTAATACTAGACGAGCCAACAAACCACTTAGACCTAGAAAGTATTACCTCTCTTAATAAAGGCCTTGTCAACTTTCAAGGAGAAGTTCTCTTTACATCCCGTGACTATGAATTAAATAGTACAGTTGCAAATCGTATCATTGAAATTAAGGAAGATGGAACGATTATTGATAGAAGAGTCTCTTATGAAGAGTACGTTAAGAATAATAAATAGGAGAAGTTAGATGAAGAAAGTAAGAAATGCGGTTAGATGCTTTTTGATACAGGATGATAAAGTAGTTTGTATTAAATATAAAACAGGTGAGATGGGTTATCTTGATATTCCTGGAGGAAAAATAGAAGAGGGAGAAACACCAGAGGAGGCTTCTATTCGGGAGGTTTATGAAGAAACAGGAATGACAGTAAATAAGCTAATAAGTGTTGGAGATACTATCATAGAGTATCCCGATAGAATTTTTAATTTTAAAGTGTATCTCGCAACAGAGTTTTCTGGTATACCTCAGGAACAAGAAGAAAATGAGTCGTTCTTTATTACGCTAGATGATTTGGCGAAGGAAGAAAAAAGATTTGATATTACTTACTTCAAAAGAGTTGAAAAAAGACTTTGATAAAAAGCACATAAAAGTAAAGTTCTATTGTGATAGCAATCACAAAGTATTGAAAATAGAAAAATAGGACATAAAAAGAATTCAGTTAGAATCTGAATTTTTTAGATTAAAAGAGTTGTATTTAAAACAGATATTCGATAAAATGAATCTGGATACATTTGATAATCAGGTGCTTTCCCTTTCTTTTAGTTGATAAAGAAAGGTGGTGGTAGTTATGACAAAACGAGAAGTTTCTCAATTTATTATAATTCTACTGTTATTCTTTGTAGTAATCCTTTTACTTCTAAAATAACAAAAGCATCTGATTTCAACTAATGTTGACTTCAGATGCAAAACCAATCAAGGGATAACATCTGATTGCACGTCTCAAATGTATCCTTTTCTTATTGTATGAAGTTTCCTTCATCTGTATACATCTTAACATAAAGTATTAGTTTTATCAAGAAATTTTCACTTGTCCCTTTTCACAACGATTTCCCCAAGCATCAATTAATTTCTTATCCTTTTTGATAACTACAATTTCACAGTGATTAGGACACTTTCCACAATTTGTTCCAACTGTTGTGAATTCGTGTTCACTTACCTCAAAGTTGAATTCTATCTCTTTTTCTTTTTTTGAAAGGATAGCAACCCCGATTGCTCCCATTAAATGACCATTTTCATCTGTTTTGATGGAACATCCTAAAATATCTTCAAAAGCCTTTATTACTCCTACATTTTTGGAAACGCCACCTTGAAAAATAATCGGTTCTACTATTCTTTTTCCTTTACCAACATTATTTAAATAATTGAGTGCAACACTCCGACAAAGTCCTGCTACAATATCTTTTTTGGTATGACCCATCTGTGCTTTATGAACAAGGTCACTTTCTGCAAAGACGGTACAACGTGCAGCAATAGGAGTAGGATTATTGCTTGTTAGAGCGAGTGGACCAAATTCTTCTACTGGAATATCAAGACGTTTTGCTTGACTGGATAAAAAAGAACCAGTCCCAGCAGCACAAAGAGTATTCATTGCATAGTCCACTACAATTCCATCATCTATTAGAATAATTTTAGAGTCCTGTCCACCAATCTCTAGAATCGTTCTAATATCTGGATAACGTGACAAAGTGCCAATCGCATGTGCTGTAATTTCATTTTTAACAATAGAGGCATTTAGCATTGTACCAATTAATTTTCTAGCAGAACCAGTGGTCCCAACTCCCACAATTTTTATATTATCGCTTTGCTTTTCTAGTTCCCTCAAAAGCCTTTTTACAGCGTCAATTGGATTTCCTTGCGTCATTAAATAACAACTAGCAAGAACATTATTTTCTTCATCGATTACAACGCCTTTTGTGGAAATCGAACCAATATCTACTCCTAAATATCCTTTTTTCATTGTTTCTCCTTTCGTATTTTAATTAAGTCATAGAATGCTTCTAGTCTAGTTTTTATTCCTTCTTCCGATGTTTGACTATCAAAAGAGAAGAAAAGTATGGGAAGAGATGCATCTTGTGCTGCCTTTTGAATAATAGGGATTGCCCCAATTTCTGGAGTGCATCCAAAAGGTTTTGTATGAATTACACCATCGAAATGATGACGTTTTGCATAGAGCACCCGATAAACATTATCGAGACCATCCGCTCCCAGTGTATATTTACAATACTTACGACTTTTAAATAATAACCATTTTGTCACAAGCGCTTTTTGCCATAAAAGATAACTGACGTTAGTAAACCTTTTAATCTCAATGTTCATACTCGCTAAAGCCTCTTCTAAAAAGTAAGTAGAAAACGGTTCCATTGCAGTGTATAGTTCTCCAATGACAGCAATTTTTAACGTGTTTTTTGGCTTTTCTACTTTTAATTTACGGAATTTTTTCTTATATTTTTTATACATACGCCAAAGTGCAAAAGTAGAATGTGTTTTATCCATTTCATTTAACATTTCTTTTTTTAAATTCTTAAAGCTATTTTTTTCTTTTTCAAAGCCAATATTTTTTCTAATTACTTCATCAATTTTATCCATATAATAAATGAAACATAGAGCATGGAGTGCTTCTTTTATAAAAGTTCTAAATTTAAGATGTGGGTTTAATTGTTTAAAGAGACGAAAAGTTTCTAGTACTCGAACGCGGTCATGACTTACTAGTTTGAAAAAGTGAAACTTGTATCCTAAATCTTTTAAAATTTTTTCTTGTACTTCTGCATAATAGCGATACCGACATCCACCACCTGCTTGAAATAAAATGGTAGCCCCCTCATCTAGTGTTTCAATAAAGTTTCCTAAGTTATATTTAAATGGAACACAGACAGTATCTGGTGCATATTTGCTTCCAAGTTCAATAGTTTTTTTTGTAATAGGAGGAGCGGGGATAACTTCCATTTTCGTTAAATTGCGAAGTAGTTTACGAATAGGAATATAGTAGTCTCCAAGATGGGGAAAACTAATGACCTCTTTCATATAGCACCTCCTTTTTTGACCTCAAAATATCAAAGAAACTCTCAAGTCGAGTCGTAATACCAGCAGTACTATTTTCGTTTTCAAAGACGAGATACAAAGTGGGAATATCTACTTTTCTTTTAATCATCTCAATAGCAAGAGAGTCTGGTCCGCAAGGAAAAGAGGAAATTAAAATCATTCCATCTACTTTCTTTTGATAGCGACTGATACTTGCCATTACTTCTTTACTATGAGTCCAGTGAATATCTGTTGATATATTTTTGCATTCTCTATCTATTAGTTCTCTTTGGATAATATCAGAATAGATAATTTCTATATTCTCCTTTTTTAGATGAGTGATTACCTCACCACTAATATAGGAGTCATATAAGTTATATGGGTGGGATGCTACTAACACCTTTAATTTATTTGATGAGAACTTTTTTTCTTGTTCTTTTATTCTTTCTTCTTTTCTTTTTCTTTCTATTTCTTTTGCACAAAGATAAGCATTGTAGCTTTCAATGTAGGAAAAACCTAACTCTTCTCCCATATGGATAAAAGCTTTGGACTCTTTTTTTCGTCTTTCTAGGTCAACGTTGTAATTTAAAATACTGATATCAGGATAGAGAGTATGAACAATATCAAATAAAGCATTAAAATTTGTGCAGACCTGTTCGCACTTTTTTACACAGTACATTCGGGGCACTAAAACGTAGTCACATCGTCCTTTTAAATTATCAATATGTCCTAGATAAATTTTTAAGGCAAGACATGCTTCATCGATGCTTAACTGTTCTCCTTTTTCTATTATTTCTTTATTCGTCTCTTCACTGTAGACAACACTTACATCTAATTTTTCAAAAAATGCTTCCCATAAATCCTTATAGTAATAAAAAAGTAGTGCTCTTGGAATTCCAACTGTTTTTCTTATCATTGCCAACATCCTTTCTCTAAATACTATGTCAAACTAGTGTCGAGTTTTCCTGTTACTTATAGTCAATTTATGACAAAATCATTATAATGAAATATAGGGTGATGTATATGAAAAGAGTCGTTTATATTTTCTTCTTTTTCCTTTTTCTTTTAGTACCATTTCCAGTTTACGCTTCGAAAGAGGAGGTCACGCTTTTTAAATGTGTAGATGGTGACACAGCAAAGTTTGAAATAGCGGGTAAAGTTTATACAACGAGGTTTTTAGCAGTAGATACTCCTGAGACAAAGCATCCTAAAAAAGGGGAAGAACCATTTGGGAAGGAGGCAAGTCTTTACACTTGTAAGAGATTAAAAGGTGCTAAAAAAATAGAACTTGAGTATGACACAGCTAGTGAAAAGGAAGATAAGTATGGACGAGTTCTTGCCTGGATATTTGTTGATGGAGAGTTATTACAATCTGAACTTGTTGAGAAGGGATACGCAAAAGTGGCGTATCTTTATGGAGACTATAAATATACGAGCATCTTAAAACTAGAAGAGAAGATGGCTAGAGTCAATAAGCGTGGACTTTGGAATGATGATGAAGTACTAAGAAAGAAAAATTATCAGGAAGCAGAAAGTATTTTGAAAAAAATCTACAAGTTTTTAAAGAAGATGCTATAATAGATAGAAAACGTGGGGAGGAATTATTTATGGAATTAGCAAGTATGGAACATGAAGAAAAGTTTATCCAGTTATTAGGACTTCAACTAGTTGGACCTTCTTCTAGTAATTGTTACAACATTTTAGATGAAGAAGGAAAAATTGTAGGATTTATTCAATATAGAAAAGTACATCGTGAAAAAGATGGGAAACCTGCTGTATTTGGTTATCACATGGTAATTAGTAATGATAAAATCTTTTATGATGATACTCGTTTTCTTCAAGATGAGCTTTCTAAGTTTTGCTATCATTTTGATATTAAAAATGAGAAAGATAAGAAAATGGCAGTATCTCTTCAATTTGGTAATAAGTCTTCTATTGTAGTACAAGATGGTTGGCGTGAAAAAATGATGTTTACTCTAGATTCTGATCATATGTATTTGAATTTTCAAAGAGATACTTATTGTTTTCATAAAGAGGAAATAGTGGCATTAGAACGAGGTGTATTTGATTGCACCTATGAGTATCAATTACGTTTTTGTGAAAAAGGTAAATCATTAGATAAAGAAAAAGGCAGAACTACTTTTGATATTCAGTTTAAAGAAAGTCCTCATGAATTTATTGGTGGTGGAAATATATGTAGAAAAACTACTTTATGGAAGGATGGTAGAGAAGTAGAATCTCATCGTATTTTACTAGATTCTACTTTAGAAGAGGAGATTATGTATCATAAAAGAGGGTTGGAATCTTTTAGATATTTTAGAAAAAGTCTAAATGAAATGCTTCCTTTTAAGCAGGATATTATTTCTTTAGTGGCAGAGCAATATAAAGATGGTTTTCATTCAGAATATGGAATAGATTCTTCTGTTTCTTTATTCTTACCAGAGTTAGTTACTAAGCGTGATAAAAAACTTGTGAAATAAGAGTACTATGGATAAGTGCTTTTTCTTTTCATTTACTTTTTTGTACTATTATGTTATAATAGGCACGTAGAAAGGGAGAATATTATGAAAAAGAAAAAAAGAAATATTTCTATAGAGAAAGTAAAAAATATTGTTATTATTGTTCTTATTTTAGTAATTGTTTTTGGAGCTAGTTTTATGGCAACTCAAATTGGTGGTGAGAAAGCATCACTTTCAGAAAAGGAAGATACTAATACAGAAGTAGTTAGTGATACTTTATCTAGTGATGCTAGTAAAGCAGAAGAAGAGAGCAAGTCTATTAGTGAAGATGTGCAAAAAGAGTTAGAAGAAATTGGCGTAGATCGTTATTTAGAGGTAAAGAAAGATAGCGAAGCTAGTGTTATTTATATTGCTAGACCAACTTGTCATTATTGTGAGATTCAAGGACCTATTATTAAAAATATTGCTTTTGAACATGAATTTCCAATTTACTATTTAAATACAGATGCAATGGATTCTGATGATACTATTACTTTTACACAGTCTGATGATATGTTTAAAGAGGGATTTGGAACACCATGTACGATTATTGTTAAAGATGATAAAATTGTAGCGAAAGCAGAGGGGTTAACAGATAAAAATACGTTACTTGAATTCTTTAAGAAGAATGATATTATTTCTTAGTAGGTGATGATATGGAAAGCTTTGATAGAAGTGTCTATGAACAGGCATTAGAATTTAAAAGAAAATATAGTAAAACTATTGCTTGGCGATTGAAGAAGAATTCTTCTGTTATTGAGAAACATTTAAATCCAGATGAGAAGGTACTTTATGTATTTTGTGCACAAAAGAATGATCATCCCCTTAATATTTTAGGAACTGCTGTAGTAGCATTAACGAATCAACGTATTTTAATAGGACGAGCTCGTGTTGTCATTGGCTATTTTATGGATTCCATTACGCCAGATTTGTTTAACGATTTAAAAGTGAGAAGTGGTATTATCTGGGGTAAAGTTGATATTGATACGGTAAAAGAATTTGTGACATTTTCTAATATTTCAAAACAAGCATTACCAGAAATTGAAACTAAGATTACTTCTTTTATGATTCAAGAAAAAAAGAAATACGGAAATCATATGCAGTAAAATATTATTTTTTCAAACAAATGGGAACTACCTATATTAAATTAGCCCAGATTTTAGCAATGCAAAATTTTGGCAACTTATTTACTGAAGAGGATAGAGCATGTCTATCCTCTATTTGTGATAATTGTAATCCAATTTCCTATAAAAAAATAGAAAAAATAATAGAAAAAGAATATGGTTGTCCTGTCAAAAAGAAATTTAGAAAAATATATGAAGAGCCTGTTGGTTCTGCATCAATTTTGCAAGTTCATAAAGCAGTACTAAAAAATGGGAAAGTTGTTGCCATCAAAGTAAAAAGAAAAGATGTGGCAAAACATATAGAAAAAGATATTAAACAAATAAGAAGATTTATTCATCGCTTTGGAAGATTAGTAAAATTTCAAAATTATCTAGGAAGTGATGCTGCACTTAACCTATATTTAAGTTGGATTTTAGAAGAGACTAATTTTGAGAGGGAACAAAGAAATATATTGAGATATTATCAGTTTGCAAAAAGTGTAAATGGAAAAATAGAAAATAGCAGAAGAATTGTTGTACCACGAGTATATAAAAACTTATGTACAAAAAATATCATTGTGATGCAATTTATATTTTCCAAGACAATTAATCAATTAGATTTTACAAAGGAAAATAAAATGCAAATTAAAAGTGCTTTAAATGACTATATTTCTCTTTCCTTCTATGCTCTTTTGCATCAAATGCCTGTTGTTTTTCATGGGGACCCTCACGGTGGTAATATTTACCTCGATAAATATGGAAATGTAGGCTTTTTAGATATGGGACTTATCTTTGAACTTTCTAGCGAGGGATTTTACTAGAAGATTATTTTTAAATGCTTATTTGTGCAATATGGAAGATCTATGTAAGCTACTAATTGATGGTAGTCCAAAAAAGAATGTAGATAGAGAAGCTTTAAAACATGATATGGAAAAGTGCTGTAGAAAATTTAAGCAAATTCCAGTAACTCAGTTTTTTATCGATATGATTAATGTATATACTAACTATAATATTGATCCACCTGAGTATCTTTATAAAATGGCAAAAGCAACCGTTGCACTATTTGGTCTTAATACTATTATTGGAAATTTTTCATCAACAGAAGAGTTACTTCATTCACACATTATAGAGTTTTATACCAATAGGACAATAAATGATGTAAAAGAAGTAGCTTCTTTAGGGACAAAAATCATCCCTTCCTTTTTAAAAGGAGTATGTGAAGAAGGAGTAGAAAAGAGTATAAAAAAAGAAATGATTCATCTTTTTAAAATGAATAAAAAAATAGAGGAAATGTCAAAAAACTGGCAAGAAATTTTAGGTTTTTTAGGAAGAATAGAGTAAAACGTGCTATAATAAAAATAACAAATAAAATAAAGGGTGATAGAATGAAACGTATCATTAAATTTGTTATAGCTATTGGTTTTATTCTTTTTATTTTTCAGTTTGCTGTAATGTTTTTTATTAATAAACATGAGATTCAGTATATACTTTCTCAAGGTAGTAATACTTATACAGTAAAAGAAAACTTTGAAAAAATAAAAAAGAAACATTATTATTATTTTGAAGTATTAGATAAGAGTAAAAATAAGTTTGTTTTCTATTATAATGAAGATTATAAGAAAAAAAAGAAAGTATTAGAACAAGTGGAAATATATAAAGAAAATGATGTTTATTGTATGGCACCAATTTTTAAAAATCATAGGCTAGGTGGTATTGTATGCCGCCGTAATAATGAGCTAGTTAGTTATGATTATTTGAGAAGGGAGGGACTTGTTCTTTCCTCCTTTGAAGAAAATTTACAAAAAAAGGGATATACTCTTGACTATAATGATGTAGTTAGTAAAAATGACAAAATTACGGTTTATCAGCATTTTCCTAAGAATTACTCTCTTGCTTTATGGAATTATAGGGGACTTCATATTGTTACGCAAGATCATATTAAATCACTTGATATTTTAGATGATGATCATTATGAAAATACTCTTGGTATTTTAGTTGGTAAGTATTATGTTGCCGCTGATACAGATCAAAATTTTGAGTATGATCGTCTTTATATTGTAGATGTCTTGAATGAAAGTAAAGATTTTGTTGATTTAGATGTACATATTTCTAAAGATAGTTATTTTATGGGAGTTGTTGGTGATGATATTTATATTTTAGATAGAGATCAGAAAAAACAATATACCTTTAATATAAAGACTAGAAAGTTAAATGAAATAGGAAATAAAGATACAAATGCTAGTGTATATTCTCAAGGGAAGTTTCAAGAGGAAAATATTTATACTGTTTCTTCTTCTAAAAAAATGTTTGATATGAATTTAAAAGTAGATGAACTTGAAAAGTTATATCATCCTAAATTTATTAGAGAGTCTATTCATAAATACTATTTTGTAACAGAAGATGGTAGGGTTTATTATACAATGAAAGATGATTTAAAAACGAAAGTATTGTTATTTCAAGATTTTTCTTTAGAGGAGTTTAAATTAGTAGAGGATGATTTGTTTTTTGTATCAGGAGATCATATTGTTATGTATAACTTTAACTCTGGTTATCATAAGATTGTGACACATTCAGAGCTTTTATATAATCATAAGAATATATTTGATGTTTTACAAAAATAACACTCATAAAGAGGAGGTAATGATATGAAGTGTGTACATTGTGGGTATGAAAATAATGATAGTAGGGATACATGTTGGTCTTGTGGACATCCACTCGAGAATGATTATTTTTTGAATCGTGTTGGAGTTTTAGCAACTTTTTCTTCTTTATTTCTAGGGAGTAAGACTACTAATCGTGTATTTACAATTGTTCTTTTATTTTTGTTTATACCACTTATCTTGCTAGGACTTGTTTTTTCCGTAATTGGTGGGTTTCATATTTTATCTGATTATAATAAAACAAAAGATTATTTACAGATAGAGGGAAAATTAGTTCAATATAAAGATTGTAGGCAAGAAGAGGAGATGGAACTTTGTAGTGCTTTATATGAGTATGTTGTTGATGGAAAGACTTATCAAGCTTCTCCTAATTTAATTAGTAGTAAAGAAGAGTTTCAACCTATTGCTACTGTTTCGTATAATCCAAAAAATCCTCAAGAATTCGTTATGGGTGGAGGAAGTAATTTTTTACTTATCACAGGTATTATTATGATTGGAATTGCTTTATTTCTTATCATAAGTATTCGAAGTAAAATTTCAAAGTCAACAGAACAAGGGAAAGTTATTCGTGCAAATTATGGAAATTAGGAAGTAATTATATTTTCTTTTTTCATATATTATGGATTTGTCCTTCAAAAAATAGATTGTTTGATATTGCAAAGTGTAAAAATGAAAGGAAGAAAATAATATGGTGCATGAAATGAAATTACAACCTGAGTATTATCATTTTATACTTAATGGTACTAAAGAATTGAAATTAGACTTTTTGATGAAAAAAAGACAACAAATTAACATTGGAGATACTATAGTTTTTTTGAAAGAGGCAGAATTAAATGAATCTTTTCAGGCAAAAGTGGTAGGTTTATTGAGGTATAGTTCTTTTGAGGATATGTTTCAAGACTTTGACATTTCGGTCTTATCTGATGAATCAATGACTAAAGATGAATTGATTCATGTTCTTGAGCAATTTTATACCAAAGAAAGACAAGAAAAATATGGGGTTTTAGGTATAAGAGTTGAATTAAAGTAATTTTTTTTAAATAAACAGATCTTATTCAAGATTTGTTTTTCTATGATATAATATTATGTGTTAAGAAATTATATCAGGAGTTGATTTTGAGTGATAAATAAATTAACTATAAAAATATTTGACTATATATTTTCTACTAGTGTGGGATTAAAAGGAGATTATTTTGAAAATGTAGATAATGAACAATTATGCTCTGAACTAGATGGATTCATTAGTAAGGTTTGTGATATTTATGATTTTTGGCATGAGTATAAATTTTATTTTAATGATAATTGTGTTGTAGATGCTAGTACTCTAAGTGGTCATCAATATATTTATAATGGTTTTCCAAAGATGAAACTTAGTACTAAAAAGGATTATTTAAACTATAAAGTGGAGCAGGTAAGAGATAGTATTAGTGATAATGGTGAATTTTTACAAGAAGAATTTGAATTAGTAACCGATAATATAATTAATGCTGGTAAAAAGGAAATTTTAGACTATTGTAAAGAGGTAGGGATAATTGAATATATAGGTAAAGTTTTTATTTCTGCATCTAATGATCCAGCTTTTGGGATTATATATGGCAATATTAAAGCTGTTTTATATACAGAGAAGGAAATTCAATCAATTATATCAGAAAATGTATTTGTGGTGAGTGGTAATGGTAATCGTTTTGGAAATATTGAGCAAAATAGTAATTCAAAGAATAATGATGAAGAATTATTTAATATAGTATTATTAAAATTAGAGTTGATGGAAAAAGAAGGGATTTCTAAATCGGATTTAAAATTATTAGAAGAAGCTTGTTACAAAAAAGAGAAAAAGAAAGTGGTTAGTGTTTTGAAAGATGTTGCATTTGGAACAATAAGTAGTTTAATTGCAACAGGAATTCTAGCTAGATTCGGAATTCAATGAAAAGGTAGTGATGAATAATGATTAAAGGAAAACCATTTGTAAAATGGGCTGGTGGGAAAAGACAAATAATCGAACAGTTAAAAAAATATGTTCCTGATGAATTTAATACTTATTATGAACCGTTTGTTGGGGGTGGAGCGTTGTTATTTGAACTTTCTCCTAAAGTTGCCGTTATTAATGATTTTAATCAGGAACTTATTAATGTATATGAGTGTATTAAAGATGAAAAAAAATTTGATTTAATGTGCAGAGAATTAAATCATCATGAGGCTGAACATTCTGAAGAATACTATTATACAATTAGAAATATTGATAGGGATAAAAAGAAATTTAATCGATTAGCAGATTATAAAAGAGCAGCTCGTACTATCTATCTAAATAAGGCATGTTTTAATGGGTTATATAGAGTTAATAGTAAGAATGAGTTTAATGTGCCATTTGGTAAAAAAAATAAGGTAAATACTTATGAGGGACAAAATCTAGGAATTATATGTGGCTACTTAAATTATAATGATATTCAATTACTCTCAGTAGATTTTGAAGAGGCAGTTCAAGATGCGAAAAAGGGCGATTTTATTTATTTTGATCCACCATATGACTCTGATACTTCTACATTTAATAGTTATACTGAAGATGGCTTTGGAAAAGATGAACAAAGAAGGCTTGCTAAGGTATTTAAGGAATTATCTGATAAAGGTTGTTATGTTATGCTATCTAATCATAATACTACTTTAATTCATGAATTGTATAAAGATTTTTCTATTCATGTAATTGAAGCGAAGAGAAATATTAATTCTAATGGATCAAAGAGGGGTAAAGTAGAAGAAGTTATTGTTACCAATTTTGAAAATAAAAAAGGAATTTAAGTAATTTTCTCGTACAATATAAATGAGGAGGTAGTTTATATGGGTAATAAATATTATTATGAAGAGAAAAATTTTAAACTTATACAAGGTGATTCATTGAAAATACTTAGAAGTATAGAACCTAAAAGTATTGATATGATATTTGCAGATCCTCCTTATTTTTTGTCTAGTGATGGGATATCTTGTAGTGGTGGAAAAATGGTATCAGTAAATAAAGGTGATTGGGATAAATCAATTAGTATTTCAGAAAAACATAAGTTTAATAGAAAATGGATTCAACTATGTTATCAGGTATTAAAAGATGATGGTACTATTTGGATTAGTGGAACGATGCATAATATTTATTCAATAGGTATGGCATTGGAACAAGAAGGATTTAAGATAATCAATAATATTACTTGGAAGAAGTTAAATCCTCCCCCTAATATTAGTTGTAGATTTTTTGTTCATTCTACTGAAACGATTCTTTGGGCAAAAAAAGATATTAAAAAAACAAGACATAAATTTAATTATTCTTTGATGAGAGAATTAAATGGTGGAAAACAAATGAAAGATGTTTGGGAGTCATCACTTACAAAACCTAGTGAGAAAAAATGTGGTAAACATCCAACTCAAAAACCAATAGAAATATTAGAGAAAATAGTACTTGCATCTACTGATGAGGGGGACTTAATACTAGATCCGTTTAATGGTAGTGGAACAACTGGAATCGTTGCCAGTAGATTAAATAGAAAATATATTGGTATTGAAAAAGAAAAAGATTTTTTAGATTTAACTATAAGAAGAAGGGAAAGTGATAGAAGATGAAGCGAGAGTTTAGTGATATAATAAAAGGTTTAAAGAATAGTATTACTCCAACCGATTTCTTTGTAGATTATCCTAAAGTTTATTTGAATATAAAGGATTATGAAAGACATTTGAATTTATTAAATAGTTTAATTGGTAAAGAAAATATTGAGGAAGAATTTATTGATTTAATATCAGAATATCCAGAAATCATGAAATCAATTCCTATTCTTTTGGCAACACATGAGACAAAATTTAATATTATAAATGTTCCGGCAATGATAATGCTTGATAATATAAAAAACAGAAATTTTAATATCATTGATGAACAATATATATGCTATGATTTTATACAATTAAATCATCCTATTGAAGATTATGCAGAGTTTTTAAGAAAGAGTGGCTTGTTGGGATTATTACGAGATAAGAAGATAAAAAACTTGGTTGATTATGCAATTGGAATAGAAGTTGGTATGGATACTAATGCTAGAAAATCTAGATCTGGTCAAATAATGGAAGCTATTGTAGAAGAATACATTAAACTTTTGGATGTGCCATATCATTGTCAAATGAAGAATTCTGATATAGATAAAGAGTATGGAACTAATTTGTGTTCTATAGGTAAAGCGACTAAAAAATTTGATTTTGTTTATAAAAGTAAAAATGATAACAAAATAATTGTTATGGAGGTTAATTATTATGCAAAGCAAGGTTCGAAACCAAACGAAACAGCAAAAAGTTATATTGAATTAAATAATAAAATAAAAGGAATAGAGAATGTGAAATTTGTTTTTATAACTGATGGAAAAGGTTGGTTGCCATCTAGAGATAATTTAGAAGATGCTTATGATGAAATTGAACATTTATATACAATTGAAGATTTAGAAAGTGGTATATTAGAAAAAATATAAAAAATTCATTCATATAAGTTTTTGTGAAGTAGCTATACTTTCTTTTTTTTTGCATATACATTTTGTAGGAGGCGTTTTATATGTATAAGACTTATGTTGTTCAAAAAGGTGATACCATGGAAGCAATTGCTAAAAAATTTCAAATTCCTGTTTATGAGCTTGTGATTAATAATGGACTTGAGAATGCTTATGAGATAATTCCTGGGATGAGACTTCAAATTCCCATTAATAAACGTTCTGCATTTCAATTTTATACCATAAAGCCAGGGGATACGCTTTATAGTATTGCAAGAGATAATGGAATATCTTTAGAATATATCTTATTATTAAATGGGATGAATATGAATGAATATATTTATCCTAATCAACAAATTTTAATTCCGAAAGAGAAAATTGGGATTTATGTTACAAAACCAGGGGAGACTTTGCAGAAATTAGCAAGACAAATAAATCATGATCCAGTGGAAATATTAGGCTATAATGAGCAAATTTTTTTACTTCCAGATCAATTAATTGCTTATAAAAAATAAGAAAAACATTTGAAATTAAAATTTTGATGTGCTAAAATAACAATTGTTGACACGTAGCATAATTGCGTAAATCTAGTCAGATGGGTTGCGCAATTTTTATGTGTTTTTAGAAAGGAGTAAGTTTATGAATAAAACATTCAATTTGGGGGAAGAGAAGATATCTAAATTATTATTTGCTTTTTCTATTCCTTGTATTATTAGTATGATTGTAAACTCTATTTACAATATCGTTGATCAAATTTTCATTGGACAGGGAGTCGGATATTTAGGAAATGCTGCTACGAATGTCATCTTTCCCCTTGTTATTATCTGTAATGCATTTGCTGGACTAATTGGGAATGGATGTGCTGCGAATCTTAGTTTGCGTCTTGGAGAAGGGAAGGGAGAGGAAGCGGCTAAATCAGTAGGTGGGACAGTTGTATTTACGATTCTGTTTTCTATTATTTTTAGTATTCTGTGCTATTTTTTATTACCTGTTTTCCTTCCTCTTTTTGGATGTACAGAAAATGTTTATCCTTATGCTTTAAAATATGGGCGAATTATTTTAATGGGAGCCCCATTCATGATTACTTATACATCACTTTCTTCATTAATACGTGCAGATGGATCTCCTAAATACTCTATGATTTTATTAGTTATAGGAGCAATTATTAATATTATTTTAGATGCTATTTTCATATTAAAGTTTCATATGGGTGTAGAAGGAGGAGCTCTTGCTACTATTATTGGACAAGGCGTTTCTTGTGTAATTGCTCTTTTTTATCTTAAAAAATTTAAAAGTATTCCTTTGAAAAGAGAAGACTATCATCTCAATAAATCGCTACGTAAAGTGTTGGGCTATGGTCTATCTTCCTTTATTACACAAATGATTATATTAGTATTATTTGTTTTTATGAATAATATGATGACTCATTATGGAGCATTATCTGAATTTGGGAGTGATATTCCACTTTCTGTTTATGGTGTTATTTCTAAGCTGAATAACTTATATGTTTCCTCTGTTCTTGGAATTGCGATTGGAGCACAGCCAATTGTTGGGTTTAACTATGGTGCTGGGAAGACCAAAAGGGTACAAGAGACACTTCGTAAAGTCATTATAGTAAATTTAGTGATTGGCGTTTTCTTTAATTTATGTTTCTTAATTTTTCCAAGACAATTAATTATGCTTTTTGGTAGTAAAGATAATGAACTTTATTTAAAATTTGCAATAGACTCTTGTAGAATTTTTTTGATGGTATCTTTTTTAAATGCATTTGAGATGAGTAGTAGTATTATGATTCAATCTCTTGGAAATGTAAAGAAAGCAACTCTTGTTACTTTTATTCGTCAAATTATTTTATTTATTCCTATTGCTTTACTATTATCTCATTTTATGGGAATTTATGGTGCCTTATATGCAGGACCAATTGCTGATATTTTATGCTTTTTTGCTGTTATTTATATCTTTATGTCAGAATATAAGAAGATTGGAAATAGTAATACAGTAGAAAAAGAGAAAGAGATAAGGTTGAAATTAAATAAAGAAGTATTAAAAATCAAGCAAATTGTTACTATCAATCGGGAATATGCATCTGGTGGAAGATATGTTGGGCATTTACTTGCAGAGGGTTTAAATATTCCATTTTATGATAAAGAAATTATATCTTTAACTGCAAAGGAGTCTGGTTTTACAGAAGGTTATATTCAAAAAAATGAACAGAAAAAGAAAAGTTATTCTCCAGAATATAATAGTGATGATGAGATATTTATAGCGGAGTCCAAAGTAATTGAGAGTTTAGCGACTGAATCTTGTGTGATTGTAGGTCGTTGTGCAGACTATATTTTAAAAGATAAGAAAAATGTCACTAAAATTTTCTTATATAGTAGTGAAAGAGATAAAGTAAATAGGGCCGTTCAGTATTATCATTTAGATAAAAAGGACGCATTAAAAACGATACGAAGAGTAAATAGGGAACGAGCAAAACATTATGAATATTATACTAATCAAAAATGGACTGATTTTTCACATTATGATTTGGCTATTAATGTAGATAGCTTAGGGGTAGAAAAGACTGTTGAGATGATTCAAAATATTTTAATTAAAAGATAAAGAAGTTTGGGTGAAAATTTCTTTTTTTTACTCTTAAACTCTTTTTTTTAGCAAATAAAAATCGTTGCAAATCCTTTGTTTACAACGACTCCTTTATATTAAGTACAAAGTTTTGTACCCCTTGTCTAATGGAGCGAATCACATACAAGTTACGAACTTTGTTCTCTTTCTATGAATATTGTATATGAATTTAAACAATATTTCAATAATTTTTTTAAAATTTATTTACTTTTTAACGAATAAATATTATAATTTTAGTTAGAAAGGAAATGAACTAAAATGGATTTTTATGATAAAATTTTAAAAATTGTTAAAAAAAATAATGGTTATGTTACAACTAAAGAAGTTGTAAAAAATGGAATCAATAAAACATTTTTAACAAATATGGTTAAGAATGGAACATTAGTAAGGATTTCAAGAGGATATTATGGATTACCTGATTATATAGAAGATGAATATTATAAAATTGCTTCTAAAAGTAAAAATGCTAGATTTTCAATGGCAACTGCACTTTATCTTCATAATCTATCTGATCGTACACCATTAGTATATAACGTTACTTTGCCTTTTGGATATAGTGGAGTATTGCAAAAAGAAAAAAATGTAATTCTTAATTTTGTAAAAAGAGAACTACTTGATTTAGGTGTTATAGAAATGGAATCTCCTTTTGGAATGAAAATCAAAGTTTATGATGTTGAAAGAACAATTTGTGATATTATTAAAAACAAAAATAAAATGAATGCTGAAATTTTTTCTAAAGCATTAAAAGAATATGCAAAAAGTAAAAATAAAAACTTAAACAAACTTGCAATGTACGCAAAGAAAATGAATATTGAAAAAAAAGTTAGTGAATATATGGAGGTGTTATTATAGTGAATAAAGATAAGTTGAAAAGTATTATATCAAAAAAAGCCAAAGGAGATAATAATTTATCAGCACAACTATATCAGATGTATTTTTTCGAACACATTTTAGATAGACTTTCAAAAAGTAAATATAAAAATAATATTATCTTAAAAGGTGGACTTTTATTATCATCAATTATAGGAGATGATGAAAGGACAACAAAAGATATGGATGCTACTTTAAAGAGTATTCCACTTGAAAAAGAGAATATTGAAAAAATTATACAGGAAATATTAAGTATAGATACAGATGATGGTATTTCTTATGAGATTGTAAATATTAAGGATATAAGATTAGAAAGCGAGTATGGTGGCTTTAAAATCAATATTCTTGCCAAACTGGAAATTTTAAAAATATATCTTGCCATTGAACTTACAACTGGCGATAAAATAACCCCAAGAGAAACAGAATATAACTATAATTGTATATTTGAAGATAAGAAAATTCCTATACTTGCTTATACGGTCGAAACAGTCGTAGCAGAAAAATATCAAACTATTATTTCAAGGGGTATTTATAATACTAGAATGAAAGATTTTTATGATATTTATGTTTTAATCAAAGAAAATGCTGAAAAAATAGATTTTAAGAATTTAATTATGGCGATAAAGAATACATTTAAACATAGAGAAACAGAATTAAATATAGAAGAAATTGAATTAGGATTGAAAATGCTTAAAACCAATGATAACTTGGTAAGACTATGGAAAAATTATCAAGTAACTGATCCATATTCTAAAGATATAGATTATGAAACATTATTTGACTCATTAGAGTACATAACAAATATATTAAGTAAAGAAGAAATTATGGTATAGGTGGTGAAATAATGTGAAAAAAATCTTGATTATTGAAGATGATGAGAGTATTCATAATATTATAGAAGAATTATTAAAGGAAAATGGATATGTTGTTTTTAATGCTTATTCTGGAACAGAAGCATTATTACTACTTGAAAAGGAAAAGTATGATTTAATATTACTTGATTTAATGTTGCCGGGTTTAACTGGTGAAGAATTACTTGTAAAAGTTAAAGATATTCCAGTAATAGTTCTTTCGGCAAAAATATCTAGTGATGATAAAGTTAATTGTTTATTATCTGGTGCAAATGATTATATTACAAAGCCTTTTGACAGTAAAGAATTACTTGCAAGAATAGAAGTACAATTAAGAAATCGTAGTAAGAACAATATTATAGAAAATTTAAAATATAGAGAATTAGAATTATTAAATGATAACCATACATTACTTGTTTGTAATAAAAAAGTAAACTTAACAAAGACAGAATATGCAATTATAAAACAACTACTATTAAATCGTACACAAGTCATAACAAAAAATAAACTTTTAGATTTAATAAGTATTGATACAGAAGATTGTGACGAAAATTCACTTCGAGTTCATATAAGTAATTTACGAAAAAAAATTAGAAATTATACTGAAACTGAATATATAGAATCAATATGGGGAATCGGTTTTAAAATAAAATCTTAACAAAATCTTAACAATTTCTTAACCATTTTCTTAACAAATTTTTACTAAAATGAATATTGGAAAGGAGAAAGACTATGGAATATGTATTAGAAACTAATAATCTTGAAAAGAAATATAAGGACTTTAGAGCCTTAAATCATACCAATGTTCATATTGAAAAAGGAGCAATATATGGGCTTATTGGTAAAAATGGTGCAGGTAAAACAACACTAATTAGAATTATTTGTGGGCTTCAAAAACCTACCTATGGAAATTATGCTATCTATGGAGTGGACAATAGTAATAGTGAGATTTCAAATGTAAGAAAGAGAATGGGAGCAATTATTGAAACTCCATCTATATATGGAGAGATGACTGCGAGAGATAATTTAATAGAGCAATATAAGTTAGTTGGAATGCCAAGTTTAGATGGTATTGATGATTTATTAAAATTAGTAGGACTAGATAAAACCGGAAAGAAAAAGGCAAAAAACTTTTCTTTAGGAATGAAACAAAGACTAGGAATTGCTATTGCTCTTGCTAATAATCCTGATTTCTTAATTTTAGATGAGCCAATCAATGGACTTGATCCGCAAGGTATTATTGAAATTAGAAAGTTAATTTTAAAACTAAACAAAGAGAAAAGAATTACTATTTTAATATCTAGCCATTATTTAGATGAATTATCTAAAATAGCAACACATTATGGTTTTTTGGATAATGGTTCTATTATTAAAGAGATTAGTAGTGATGAACTAATGAAAAAGATGGAACACAAAATTATACTCACAGTAAATGATTCAAAAGAATTTGTTAAATATTTTGAAGAAAATAAAATTTCTTATGAAGTAGTTGATAGTAAAACTATAAATGTTTATGGAAAATATAATTTATCTAAATTCATTAACGAATTATCCAAGAAAAATTTAATAGCAGATGAAGTACACGAACAAGAAGAATCATTAGAAAACTATTATATGAATTTAATTGGAGGTAGTAATAATGATTAAATTATTAAATGCAAATTTTACAAGACTTCGCAAAAATAGATTATTTTGGTTGTTAACAATATTTAGTATTGGTGTTGCCTTATTTATGGTTTATGCACAATATAGTGATTTAAAAAGATATGGAACGGCTTTGGAAGTAGAACAACTTATGCTTAATTATTCTACAATTATAGGTATTGTTAGTGCTATATTTACCAGTTTGTTTTTAGGAGTAGAATATTCAGATGGAGCAATTAGAAATAAAATAAGCATAGGTCATAAGAGAATAAATATATATTTATCTAATTTGATAGTTGTAGTAATTACAAGTTTATTTTCATATATTGTATTTTTAGGAATAGTATCAGCCATAGGGATTCCTTTATTAGGAAAAATTACAATTACACTATCACAATTATTTATGTTATTAGGTTGTATTTTTGTAACTGTTACTGCTTATTCAAGTATATTTACTTTTATGGCAATGATTATTTCAAATAAAACTATTACAGCAATAGTATGCATTATGCTTTCTTTTGGAATGATGATGATAGCCTTAACTTGTTTTAATATTTTAGAAACACCTAAAACTATTCAAGAAGTAACAATGTTAAATGGAGAAACAAAAATTGAAGAAGTACCAAATCCTAAGTATCCAAGTGAGAAAAAAAAGAAAGTATGTCAGACAGTACTTGATTTTAACCCAGCAGGACAAATGTTTCAAATAGCCGGAAGAAGTGCTGCAAGCTTGAAAATTTTACCATTATATTCTTTAGGTATTTTAGTAATATTTACTGGTGCTGGATTAGTATTATTTAGAAAAAAAGAACTAAAGTAAGTAGGTGATTATTTATGAGTATCTGGTTTTATCTATTTTTAGTAGTATTATGTATTTCCATATTTTTGATTACAAAAATATGGATAATGAAAGAGGAAATTAAAAATATTGGAAAAACTTTATCAAATATAATAAACACAGATACAAATAATTTAATTACTACTGGTACAAATGATAGAAAATTAAAAGAATTAGCGAATTTACTTAATAATAGTTTAAAAGAATTACGAAAATTAGAACTTGAATATAAAAATGGAAACGGAGAACTTAAATCATCAATAACTAACATTTCACACGATTTAAGAACACCTCTTACTGCTATAAGAGGTTATCTCGATTTAATGGATAGTAGTAATCTTGACTCTAAACAGATTAAATATTTAGAGATTATTGATAGTAAAGTAAAAGATTTAACAAATCTTACAGAACAACTTTTTGATTTTTCAAAGTCATTAGATATACAAAAGACAATAGAAAAAGAAAATATTTGTATAAATAATGTATTAGAGGAAACTCTTGTTAGTTTTTATGGAGTATTTAAAGAACATAATATTACTCCAAACATAGATATATGTGATGAGAAAGTTATTAGATTATTAAATGAGAATATGGTTAAAAGAATCTTTGAAAACATTATATCTAATGCAATTAAATATAGTGAACGTTTTTTTAAAGTAAAACTGTATTGTGATGGTACAATAGAATTTTCAAATAAAACGACTATGATAGATTGTACCAGTTTAGAAAAAATGTTTGATAGATATTATACCGTGCAGAGTGCAAAAAAATCTACTGGAATAGGATTAAGTATTGCTAAACAATTAGTCGATTTGAGTGGTGGAAATATTACAGCACAATATAGTCGAAATATATTAAAAATTAAAATAACATTTTAAAAACATTCGGAGGAAAAAATGAAACAAAAATTAGAATGGATTAAATGCCCTATTTGTGATATTAAACTCGACTGAAAATGAGAAGTGATACAATAATGAAGAACTTTCCACTTTATTGTCCTAAATGTAAAAAGGAAAGTTTGATAGATGTTAAAGATTTTAAAATTATAAATACAAGTGAAAAGTCCCACAATTAAACGGGACTTTTTAAATTTATTTTTTCAGTCTGCTTATCCAGAAGTCAAAATCAATCATTTTATTTTTTAAAAATTCTTCATCTTCAAAATAGCCAAAATTATGAAGTCTCTTTTTGAGTTTTAGTAATTCATTTATGCTCTCCTCTAAACTTTCAGCAATATAATTAATATCACTATTAGATAAAGAATTTATTTTAAAATCATCAATCAATTTTCTAATAAATTTAGATTGAGATAATTTCATTTTAGAGGATTTTTCTTCAAGCATTTTCTTTTCAGTTTCGTTTAGAAAAACATTGATTTTAATATTTCTTGTTCTCATTTTTAAGAATTTCCTTTCTAAATTTTAAGGGTTGGGGGGTTCCCATAAATCGAAAAGGTGCGGGAGTAGGTTTTCAGTGCTGGCTAGGACATAAATTTTAATTTGTCCTCACACATTTTCGGTATAAATTAGTTCCTTTAAAATCACTTATTCTGCCATATTTTTATAATTATTCATTCGTTTTACCCATTCAAGTTGGTTATCCATTTTATCCTTTTCAGATAGTAATTTATCAGAATTTTTGTATTGTTCCATTAAATAATTTAATCTATTTTCTGCTTCAATACTGACTGAAACAAGATGATTTGTTAATTCATTTTTCATTAAAAGTGTTGTATAAAGTGGCTTATTATTTTCTTTCAGATAGTGTAATCTTAAATAGCCATACTTGTTAATTTTTTCATTATTTTGTTTTTTTTATTGTTAAGTTTGGCAATAAATAATCACCAACTTTTATATAATTTAATATCATTTTTTCATCTCTCATTTCTTTATTTTTAATATTTTTCTCATAAAAATCTACTGATTGTGTTTTAGCGTTATATTTAAAATATCCTTGTTCATTGTTTTTATCTATAACTTTAATAGTAAATCTATCAATTAAAATTACAGCAAAATCACTAATAGATAATTGCTTTTTTAGATAATCAAGAACTTTAAATTGTTCTACAGTATCTACTTGATTCTTTAAAATATTTTCTTTTGTTAATTGTTTCATTGCTAACTCCTTTCATTTTTAATTTGCTTTAGCAATTTCATTTTTAGGCACTAATAATAGAAAATCTTTAGAGACATTTCCCTCAAAATAAGGACTGTCAATTATACCATCTACATAGAAATGACTATGAGCTTTAGCAAAAAAATCATCAACAAATTCACTCGAATATTTATTACTTGTCATTTTTAGAATGGATAAAACATCATAATCTTTTTTCTTGATTTCTAATTCTTTCTCAGTAATTCCATTTAGATATTTAATACCAATAGTATCATTTTTTAGAACAATATATAAGTATTTGATAAACTCATTGCTACTTTTTGAGATAAATTCATCAGTGAATTTTATATATTTAATGTCAATATTGTAGTTATTATCTCTTGTGATTTCTATTTGTGATATTAGTCTATGAATCATATCTCGTTTGGCTTCTCTTGATAGTAAATTATAGAAAAAGGTAAAGTCAAACATCTTAACATTTTTAAATATCAATTTGTCATCTTCCTTTTTACAATCTAATTTTTTTAATAGTTCTGTTGTATATTCTTTTGATTCATTATCTGGATCAAGAGTTATTTTCTTTTTATTTAGTTTCTCAATTTCCTTTTTGATAACATCATTTTTATGATTAATTGCCTCAACATCTAGGGTAGAACTTAAATACAAATCCACTAATCTTTTTTCCTGTAATTTTAATTTTTCAATGGCTTTTTCTATTTCTTTTACATCATTACTTTTTGTAGAATTACAAGTAATAATCTCATTATTTGTTCCCATCATAAAGATAGTTAATTCTTCTAAAACACGCCTTAATTTAACTTCTATTTTCTCGGTATTATAATGAAGTCCATAGCCACTACAATTATGATTTTTACATCTTAAATGATAATAAACTTTTTGTTTTCCATTTGGATATTTAAAAGATTCTGATGAAGCCATAATCTCGCCACATATCGGACATTTTACTAATCCTGAAAATAAATGAATAAACTCGCCATAGTTTGAATGCTTATTTTTCACCAATACATTTCTAGTAGCATTCCAAGTAATTTCATCAATAATTGGCTCACAATAATCTTTTACTCTTAAAATATCTTGTTGTTTTCTTTTATATTTTCCATATTCAAATATACCTATATAAATAGAATTAGTAAGTATTTTATAAACTCTATCGGCTCTCCACTTACCATTTTTTAAATAAGCATTATTATCATCCATAATAGTAGCAATGCCTCTAGTAGATTGTCCTTCTTGGCAAAGTTTAAATATTTCTTTAACAACTTGGGCTTCAATAGGGTCTATTTCTAAATGACCTGTATCTTTATTTCTTACATAGCCATAAGGTGCTTTACTAGGTTGAATATGCTCTAGTGCCATTTCTTCCATTGCTCTTTTTGTTCTTGCTCCAATTTCTTTTCTTTCTCTTTGACCAAATACTAAATTCATACCGAATATCATTTCTCCATTAGCAGTAGATACATCATAAGGCTCGAGTATTAACTCAATTTTAACATCGTGTTCTTCACAATAATTAAGTAACCAAAAGCCATCATAGTTACTTCTTGTAAGTCTATCTACCTTAATAGCAATTAACTTATCAATCTTTTTAGATTTAATATCAGCAAGTAATCTTTGCATTTCTGGTCGCATTAAATCTTTTCCAGAATGACCTGCGTCATTATAAACATCAACAATACTATAATCGTTTTTCTCACAATATTCTTTAATCATACGAAGTTGTGAATCAATAGAATAACCATTATCTCTTTGGTCGTCTGTACTAACTCTTACATATACTGCACATCTCATAAAATAATCTCCTCACTTGTTTCCTCACTGAAAGACAAAATAGCAAACAATAAACTTAAGAATTTGTAAAAATGTCCTCTCATATGTTTCCTCACAAAAATCCAAAAAGTTAAGTCTAAATTTTCAATTTCTTTAAAATTTGGATAAGTTCTGATAATGAATATTTTTGATTATGCTCTTTAATAAAAAATGGTTTGTTAGATATTTCGTTAATTTTATACTCTAGTATTGTAAGAGTAGTAGGATATGTAATTAAATATGTAGTTGGCTCTATAACTTGTAAATTAGTATGTAATAAGTGTTTAACTGTTCCTTTTTTAACTTTGTAGGTGTAGTCTTTAATAATTTCCAAAATTTCACTATTTGGCTTTAGCGTTTCCATAATTTTAAATTTCAACATCAAAAAAGGCCCTCCTTTCTAGAAAGAGAACTTTAAGTTTTATATAAAATAAAAACTCACGATACCATAAAGGTTCGTAAGTTGTTTTCAAATGGAGGGCCTAGTCGGATTTGAACCAACGATCAGGGAGTTGCAGTCCCACGCCTTACCACTTGGCTATAGACCCATTTAATTTATTATATGAAAATATCTCATTAATGTGTATTTATTGTCCCATATTTCCCTTTGTTTGTCAATAACTGAAAAAAATTTTTGTGTGTCAAAAGCCTTGTTTTTATTTTTTGGTTTTGGTATACTGTATAGTAGTGAATAATAAGGAGTGAAGATTATGAATGAAACAGAAAATATAATGGATGAACATATAGAAAATTTTGTAAATAGTCAGTCTTATCTTCCATTGGTTTCTAATTTTAATGGAGGGACTTTATATTTAAAAAATTATTCTACTGTAGTGCAGTCTGTAGGATATACTGATTTTTTTGATATTCCAGAACATTTTATGGAAAGAGAAATTCCTATTTTAGAAAATCCAACTATGGAAGAAAAAGTTATTTTAGCGACTAGTAATTTAACATTTGGTTCTTCTAGTGATTATTTAACTGCTATTGTAAAGGGAAGAACTCTTTTAGAGACGAAAAGTAAGGAAGAGGCAATTGATTTTTGTAATGAAGAGATAGATCGTATTATTACAGAACGCATTAAATCTAATGATGCTAATTATGATGTTGTTTCTTCTAAATCTAAACTTGCTACTTTAATGCTTAGTTATTTAGATGGTAGTCTTTATGAAAAATCTATTGGGGCATTAGAGCTATTTCAGGGAGCATCTCTTTCTAATGAAGACGAAATGGTTGATAATATGGAAGATGAGGAAGAGATGGAAGTTGATGAGAGCGAAGAGAGTTTAGAAGAGGAAGAAGATGCCTCTGAAGACGAGATGGAACAAGATTCAGGGGAAATAGATGAAGATGATGACGAAATAGAAGAAGAGCCTACTTTGGATGAAGTGGATACAGAAAATGAAGAAGATCTTGAGCAAAGTGAAGATGATTCTGTAGTAGTACCAGATGCTTCTGTTGAGGCAACAGCATCACAAGTTCAAAATGTGGTTAGTGATGAAGAAGGTGTTTTAAAGCAGGAAGAATTACCATCATTAGAACAAGCACCTTTAGAAAGTGTTAGCCAACAACCGCAAGCGACAGTTGATGTACCAACTGCAGTAGAAGTTCCTGTTCCTTCTGTACCTTCAGTAGAAACTTCTGCTGTACCAGATGTAGCAGTAGCTAGTGTAGGGAAAGAGAAAAGTGCTGTTCAGAGTACGCCTTTATCAGAGACGATTGTGAATATTCCTAGTGTGGCTTCCTCTTCTGCTACACCAGAAAGTATCAATCCTGTTCCTTCTGCTATGCCAGAAGTGAATACGACAATTAGTGCAGAAGCCTATAATCAGATGGTTAATGATGTTGTGAATGGGGATAGTACCACCGAAAAATTAGATGTGCAAGGTGCTACAGAGTTGTTAAATCAACCAGAAGTTCCTGTTAGTCCTGTACCTTCTGTTTCTATTCCTTTAGTGCAGCAAGCAACTGAAGTACAAGCAGTTGCTCCTCAAACTCAACAAATAGCTCCTCAACCTGTTATGCCAACTCCTGTTTCTTTGGAATCTATGGCAACGGAAGCTCCTAGTTTTTCAGAACCCTTAGGTGGAAAAACAATGTAGAATCTCATTCTAAATAGAAAGAAAAACCATTTTGGTTAAATGTCAAGTAGTGTTGGTGAAGCCAAAAACTAATGATGAATGAACTTA